>JAFRGH010000006.1 GCA_017433945.1 Mogibacterium sp.
GCGTCAAAAATGGTGGTCTTGCCTGCTCCGGTATCTCCGGATATCAGAAAAAGACCTCTCTCCTCGAACTTATCGAATCTGATCTCAGGGATCTCTCCCGCATACGGCCCGAAGGCGCTGATCTTAAGCTTGATCGGCTTCATGGATGACACCTGCCTCTCCCGCGACTGACATCATTATTTCAAGCTCCTCGCTGCTTATCTCAGTCCCGTACATTTTTTTATAAAAATCGCCTATCAGCTCGTCAAAGGATTTGCTGTCCGCGATCTCCCCGTCAATCTCAAATCCCTCGAGCTCCTTAGTATGCGAGTTCTTATAATCCAGCCTGACGGTATAAGGGTAATACTGCCTGACTATGTTCATGGCGTCGTTGATCACATCCTCATCCGTCAGCGTCACGTACATAAAATCTTCGGGCTCCGTTATGTTTTCGCTGCTTAAAAGCTGCTCGAGCCTGCCTGTGATATGTCTCAGATCCCTCATCGGTTTGAGAGGGATCAGCTCAACCTCTACATCACCCTTTTCCTTTACGATGACGAGAGGGACTGATTTATCGCTGTTCGCCTCGCTGAGCGAATATTTCATCAGCGAGCCCGAGTACCTTATATTGTCCTGTCCGACGCGCTGAGGTGAATGGATATGGCCGAGCGCGACATAGTCAAAATCCTTCATGCTGTCCGCGCTTATCTTTTCGACAAGCCCGACATTCTGCACGGAAGCGCCCTCCGAGCCGGCGACTGCAGGATCGCCTTCACCCGTGACGAACTGATGCGCTACAAGAATATTTCTGCGACTGTGATCGATATCCGCATGGGCAAGGACTGTCTTTACCGCATCATTGTACGAGCTGATCTCCTCGTCCGGATAGTGGTACCTGACCTGCGATGCCTTGATGAACGGGAGCAGGCAGATATTGATGCTGCCGTATTCGTCCCCGCGCTCAAACTGCGCCAGCTTCCCGTCGAATTTGGAGACTATGTTGATGCCTCTGCCAGCGAACAGGCTGCGGCCGTAGTTGAGCCTTTCCTCTGAATCGTGATTGCCGCTGATTATAAATGCCTCGGTTCTGTTCTCCGCCAGGCTGCTGATGAACCAGTCGAGCAGCTCGACGGCTGCCTCGGACGGCAGGGCCCGGTCATATACATCGCCCGCGATGAGGACAGCGTCAACGGATCTTTCCTTTATGATCCCGAGGATCTCCTCCAGCAGATACCTCTGATCCCCGATCAGATCATATTCACCCAGGCTCTTTCCCAGGTGAAGGTCTCCAAGATGTATAAATCTCATTTAACTGCGTCTCCTGTTCATTTTTGCCATTGACGACAAAGTCGGTATGTTCATCGGGCATACATCCATGCACGAGAACGATTTGGAGCAGCCGCTACCGAAATGCTTTTTGTATTCTTCGCTGATGGAATCATCGAAGACACCACTTCGGGTGGCTATAAGGTAGCAGTCATTGGCAAACAAAGCCCCGTAGAAATGTTCTCCGCCCTTGTAGTTCGGGCAGACCTCGAGGCACAGGCCGCATTTGAGGCATTTGGCTGCTGTGTACTGATGACCGTGCTCGCCCTGCGGCGACTCCTTATATTCCTTTATAAATGAGCTGGTATTCAGCAGGTTTTCCTGTATGCCGGAGCGGTCGACGACCAGATCGCTTATCACGGGGAATTTGCTCAGAGGCTGCAGGGTGACGCTGCTTCCGAGATCTCTGAGAAATGTTTCGCAGGCCAGCGCAGGCGTTCCGTTTATGACCATCGCGCAGGCTCCGCATTTGCTCTGAAGGCACGAGCACGCCCAGCTGATGCGCGGTACATGCTCCCCCTTTGAATTGATGATATCATCCCTGTAATTGAGGTCTTCCAGCATGGCCGCGACCGAATAATCTGCTGGCCCGCTGTATTCAAATTCCTCCCAGAACTGCCCTTCCTCAGTCGGCAGCTTCCTCAGTATCCTTAGCTTCATTTCTTTTACCCCGGTTATCTTTCAAATCTGCCTTCCCTGTCGAGGCTCACGTTGAATTCCCCGTCATCATAGCTGATCAAAGTGGCTGCGCGCATATCCTCTGAGGTTTCAGGATAATCGCTTCTGTAATGAGCGCCCCGGCTCTCGCGCCTCTCCCTGGCGCAGATCAGCGTAGCCTTTGCCAGCACCAATATCGCTCCCACGCTGTAGTTGAAATAAGGCAGCACGCTCCTGTCGTATCTGATATGTTCTGCAAGATCGATGTAATAATCGAGATCGGCTATGCCGTTCTGCAGCTGCTCCTCATCCCTGACGATGCCCAGATCCCTGTTCATTGTCTCCGCGGCCATGTCCCGCAAATACATGACAGGGAATTTGCTCTCGGAGCCGAATAAGCCGAAAAACTTACCGCGCTCCTCTTCTATATATTCTTTGAAATACTCGCTGAAATCCGGCTTTTCGCCGGAAGCGGTTTCGATGCCGGAGCTTTCGCTTACAGCGCTGTCTGATTTTGCGTAGATCGCCTCCGCGGCTGTCATTCCGCTGTATACGGCAGCAAGCAATGAATTGCCGCCGAGCCTGTTGGCTCCGTGGTAGCGCGAAGCGCATTCGCCTACAGCGTAAAGTCCCTCGATATTGGTCATATGGCCGGCATCGACCGCGAAGCCTCCCATAAAGAAATGTACCGAAGGTGAAACAGGCACGCTTTCCTTATGGATATCTATGCCCCCGTATTTGAGGCAGACATCCCTGATCTCGGGGATCTTGCTGTCTATCTTCTCTCCGAGCATAGTCATGTCGAGGTATACCTGCCGCTTAGTGTCATACATGCATCTTGAGACCACATCACGCGGCATCAGATTTCCCTTTTCCCCGTACATATCCTCCATAAAGTATACCCGCCGGCCGTCCTCTTCATAGTAGAGCCGGCCGCCTTCGCCTCTTGCAGCCTCGGAAACGAGCATCTTCTTTTGCCCCGTCTCGAGAGTCGTCGGATGATACTGTATGAATTCGAGATTTTTGAGCATGGCCCCCTGCATAAAGAGCCTGCCGGCAGCGTAACCGTCGCACTGTGTGGATCCGGTCGTCTTGCCGAAAAGAGCGTTCTGTCCTCCGGTCGCCATAATAACGGCATCTGCGTATACCGGCTCGAGCTGTCCTGACGCTTCGTTATATATAAGTGCGCCATAGCAGCGCCCGTCCCTGATCAGGCCTGAGTGAAAATCGTTCCAGATGCGCCGTTCTATAAGGCCCATTGCCTCATATCGCCTTGCCTCCATAATGAGGGCAGTTACTATCTGTTTGCCCGTCGAGGCACCGCAGTAGCAGGTCCTCCGGCATGACTGACCGCCGAAGGCCCTCTGGTCTATACGGCCGTCAGCTTTAAGAGAAAATACCGTACCCAGATTCTCGAGCCAGCGTATGATCTCAGGCGCCTTTTCGCACAGGTCTCTGACAGCCAGCTCACCGGCCAGCATGTTTCCGCCTTTGAGAGTATCCTCTATGTGTTTTTCGACCGAGTCGCCCTCGCCCATATTGTCGAGCGCCGCGTTTATGCCGCCCTCAGCCATTACCGACTGGGCTCTCTCGGACATGAACGGAGAGACCATTATCGCATGCATGCCCTTTTGGGCACACGAAATGGCTGCTGTCATTCCCGATATTCCGCTTCCTATGATGAGTATCTTCTTCATTCCCTTTACCTCAGACATCAGTGCGATCCGGCAATCTTATAGTATGTGCTCCCGACTATTACCATCGAAGCAAGCCAGAGCAGCGCGAAAAGTATCCATATAAAAAGGTCGATCTTCTTTTTTCTCTCCATGTCGTCCAGCCACCCGAGTGTCACGAAGGCATTGCTGAGCGCCACCCCTCCATGTGTGAACACAGAGGTAAAGAAAATCGCCTGTATTATTCCTGCCGCGATAAGGCCGCCGCGGTCGCTCATCAGTATTCTGAATGTCTGTGTGTGGGCTATAAGTATCAAAGGTATGCCCATCGCGCTCACTCTCTGCAGTACAGTCCTCAGATTTTTCTTAGGATATCCGATCTTTAGCTTGCGGTCATGCGCGGAAGTGACTATGTATATGCTGAGCACAGCGTGCGCGGCCACGACCGCGAGGCAGCTCCACGCGAGGAGCTTTGTCACCAGCGGATTGTATATGAACATGACATAAGCTATAAGCTGATATATTATATGCGCCAGCAGCAAAATAATTGTCAGCAGGCCGAGCATTGCATTCGTTTTTTTTAGTCCCATGTTATTACCTTCTTTATTTTCTGCTTCTATATTATGACACTGATCCGGTAAACAGCCATCGTGTTGGAAAAAGAGCCGTCAATATGCCCCGCTTAAAGCATCCGGTCACGGTTATCAGGTGAGTATTGCACTTGAACCGTGACCAAATTGACGTTTGACGGCCAGTTCATATTGTCCGGTCACGGTTATTAGGTGAATATTGTGCTTGAACCGTGACCAAATCGGCTTTTGATTGCCCATATCACAGCATCCGGTCACGGTTATCAGGTGAATATTGCACTTGAACCGTGACCAAATCGGTTTTTGATTGCCCATATCATAGCATCCGGTCACGGTTATCAGGTGAATATTGTGCTTGAACCGTGACCAAACGCCAATTTGAATGCTTATTCAGTATCGCTCAGGCCTCGAATTTGATAGTAGTATAATTCATATTCAGTATATACTGATATTCAAGCGATTTTGACAGTCTCCTGAGGACTTCATAATTATTGACAGTCAGTTCGCGTTCTTTTTCTTCCATCTCCAGATTTATGCTATGGCCGTCATCATATGTAACAAAGGTAGCAGCATCCTGTCCCCTGAACCTGATCATGACCTGAACGCTGAACTCTTCCTCTTCGCCCTGCTTCTCTGCATTCTTAGCATTATTCTTTGTCTTATTCTTTATCTTATTCCCTGTCCCCTCGCTATCCCTGACGCTGTCGGCGTATGCTACCATTTCCTCCATGGCCAGAGCCACGCTGTTGGCGATCTTCGGATTGATGCCGTGCCCGTCTGCAAAATCACGGATATCTCCGGAGGCAGCTACCGCTTCATCCGGAGTGACTGTCATATACAGCACTATCTGCTGCCCGTCATTATAGTCCTCTGCCTTGTCCTTATTCTTCCACCATATATAGCGGCCGTTCAGCACAGTGAAAACTATGGCTTCTGTTATCACATATGAAAGGAACATCCACGGCGCCGGAGCCAGCATCGCCAGGATATATGCTGCCACAGGCATGATGACAAGACCCGCGACATTGAGCTTAACGGCAAACGCTGAATCCTTGCGGTTCGCCAGATACAGTCTGATCAGCACGTTGACGCCTTTTACTATAAAGACGAGGCTGTAGAAGCAGAGCGACTCTATACCGCCTTCAGGTATCTCGCTGACACCGTTCATGCTGAAGAATATTTCCGGGAAGAGCATCACCACAGCAATGCAGATGCCTCCGTATACACTGTTAAGACCGAAGCCTATATTCATCAGCATGCTCAGGCCTTTTCTGTCATCAGCGCCGGTCAGGAGCCCCACAAGAGGTCTCATAGCTCCCTGCAGACCGTTCGTAAGCACAAACGACAGATTAAAGCAAAAGGTGCAGACTCCGTTAATGACCGCTCCGTCAGATCCGAATTTATAAAGAAGGAGCTGCATCATAAAATATGACTGAAAAGCGCCCATGACAGCATAGGTGGCATCCGGTGCCCCTATGCGGATGATCCCGGCAAAATCTCTTATGTCGGTCCTGTATCCGTCTCTCTTATAAATGTCTGTGTAACGTGAAAGATATAATACAGTGCTGGCCGCTCTTATGAGATTGGAGCATGCTGTTCCGTAGCCGGCTCCCGCGACGCCCATATCGAACACTCCTACAAACAGAAGATCAAAGATGACATTCGATATGCCCTCAAGCACAGACAGCTTCATAAGCACATTCATCTTTCCGACTATCTGCAGCTGATAGACTCCTATCGTAGACAGCATGCCGAGAGGCGAGCATATCATGATCCCTATCGCGTACTGCCACACCAGCTCTGTCATATCCGGGTCCAGGTGATATGAAGCGATCACCAGGTGAACAAGCGGTATCTGGATTATGGATACAAACACAGCCATGATGATCATGAACTGAAACGACGCTCCTCTTGCCCTGTCGATCTCATCCTGCCGGTTGCTGCCTATGGCAGTCGCGAGAGTCGTCGAAATACCCACGGCAGCCAGAACCGTGACTGCGCCGATCAGCCTGTTGATCGGGCCGAAGATATTGACCGAAGCAAAGGCGTCACTGCCGACAAAATTACCTACGACGACGCCGTCCACCGAAACAAGCAGCAGGTTGGACAGGTTCGTCATGATCATTGCGGGAATATATCCGAGGAGCTTGCGCCTGAGCATGTTCCCGTCTCTTCTGTAGTCGTTCATTATCGGTTTACTGATATTAGTGTTCGATGCTTTTTCGGACATTTGTCTACTTCCTCCCCTGATTTCATCTGTTATTTACTGTACAAGCAGTCCCTGCATCTGAGTTTTTTCGAGGCTCCGCTCAAAGAAATAATCCTCAAGCACCCTGTCTGTCATATCCCCGAACATCGGCGCGCATGCCCCAAGCTGACCTCCGAACGGTCCGGGTGAAAAATTGACTTCGATCAGCACCGGGTCTCCGTCTCTGTCAAGAGTGAGATCCCAGCCGGCAAATCTGAAATGTGCTATCCTCTCGTGCAGTTTTTTGGCAAATCTCCGGAGCTCATCGAGACATGGCACCCTGTAGCTTTCATCGTAAAGGCCGTATTCCTTCGCGTCTCCCCAGTACGCAATGTAAGCTGTTGCTCCGTATTCTTCATTTTTCGGGTATACGAAGATCGCTCTCTCATGAAGGCTTCCGTCACCGAGTATCTGCGTGAAATAGCTTCCCTTGCCGTGAACAGGCACCTTTTCTCCCGGGGCGCCCACTTTCATCACCTCGGTCAGTATGTGTACATCATCATCCATCAGCAGAGTGTTGATCCTCACTGTACAGACCGAATCAGGATTGAGCGCCGCGAGCCCGGGATGCTGTTCTATTTCCTGCTGCACAATAAAATTCATCCCTGTTGCGTCAAATATCCTCTTTACATCCGCATCAGACAGCCCGCCTGCATCAGCTGCTGTGATGCCCTTGCTCGAATGTGTATATACCGCGGGCTTTACAAACAAAAATCCCGGACTGTCCAGGCACAGCTTCACAGCTTCGTCTTCACTGATGATGTTCATGCTGTCATCATAATAAATTCCCGACACCCGGCGGCAGACGGTCACGGCCTGCTTCACGTCCGGGAACCATGTATCGCAGTATGCCTTATCGCTGACGGCGGTCCTGAGCTGCATATTATTGAGGTACGGTACTATCTCATTGTACAAAAGATCCAGCGGTATCATGCGCGGATCCATTACATGATCGCGTGAGCCCGAGAACTCGAACCAGAACTCTTCGGGAACATATCCGAAGCGTTCCCAGTACGGCAGCACCTTTTCTCTGTAAGCCTCGTGATCCGCCCCGCGATAAGCTTCGTTATCTGCAGCTCCGCCGAACTGCTGCAGGTATTCCTTAGACTCTGCTTCGAGAGCCGCGGAAATGAATTTTTTCCTGGCAGCTATGGCGATGTTCAAAGCATCCTTATATTCTGTAAGATATTCTTCAAGATACTCTGCGTGATTCTTTTTGTCTGACATCCCTCACTCCCGCGCGTCTGCCGCGCCGCTGTATCCGGCGCATTTTGCGATCTCCCCAAGGCAGATGTTCCTGCCTGTGTGATTCCTGAACCAGTTGTCTGGTCTTGTGTGCCTGCCGTATGCGGGCACAAACACTACATCCTTATCCTCATACCATGGTATGGCAGCTGTCATCTGCCGCATCCTCGGGATATGGAATCCCGCGGTGACTATCCCTATCCGCAGACTGCCTGTATCGATCTGCTTATCTATATGCTTATCTATATGCTTGTTTATATGCGTATCTGCAGGCTTTTCAAAATGCTTTTCTATCAGTTCTGCCGAAAGCTCCAGATTGCTGTATGTGTTCCGGGCCACATCCTCTATCAGTATCCTGTTTTCTGGGATACCGTAAGCTCTGAGCCGCTCAGCCATAAATCCGGCCTCTGTATGCAGTCCATCCATGTGGAGATTGCCTCCCGTAACGAGAAAGACTGTGCGCGGGTCACTTCCGGCTAAATCACAGGCTCTGTCGATCCTGTACCCGCAGTTGGCGCTTCCCAGCACAATGATGACGTCAAAGCTGCCGCTTATATCATCAGCAGGTCCGAAGATAAGCTCGTTGATCTTCGGCAGATTTTCCTCCATCTCATTCGGATGCTCTTCAAATCTGTCTGTCATACGCCCCGCCTCAGACGAGAGATCAGCCCCGATAAACGCGCTTTTCTCAGCGCCCGTGGTGCCTCGCGACAGCCTGATAAAGCAGTCCATCTTGGCCCGGTGCAGCTTCATTATCGTATCGAAATAATCCGGGAACGAACGTCTGGACGCTGACTCGGGATTCCTCTGCATGTATCTGAACATCCTTATCCTTGAAGTGACTATTTTGTCTGCATGCATCAGGTAGTCATAATTGAACAGCCTGTCCTCTCCAAAGGACATACCCTCGGAGAATCTGATGCCGTACTCATCCAGCAGGCTTTTCCTGTATATCTTATTGCACGCAGAGTAAACCAGCAGATGTCTTTTACGGATATACTCATCCGCGAAATCCGACGCGGTATCATAGATACGATCATCAAGCATCAGAGGGGTCACGAATTCTTCTATCCCCTGCTCTCCGTCCTCTGTGATCCCCGGCAGCATGTCCACCCTCTCAAAGCTGAATATATACAGGTCTGCCCTGTATTCGAGCAAGGGTATGGCGTTCATAAAGAAGCCAGCTTTCAGGCAGTCGTCGCAGTCCATGAAGCTTACCCACTCGCCCCTTGCCATGTTGATCCCGGCATTTCTGGTCTTTGACACGCCGCCGTGCTTCCGGAAGGCGATCCTGAGCCAGTCATGCTTCCCCTCAAAAGCTCTGAGTATTTCGGGCGTTGCATCTGTCGATCCGTCGTCCACCAGTATCAGCTCGCAGTTTTCGGGCAGCTGGGAGAGGACAGAATCTACTGTCTCCCGCAGATACTCCTCACAATTATATGTTGGTATTATTAACGAAAGAACAATTTGCTCCGCATTCATTTTTATATACCGTATATCTGTTCCCTTTCCCCGGTAAAAAAGTCAATTAGAGCAAGTCTGAAAAGAGTTCGTGAGTCATGAACCGCCCCGTTTGACCCGTTCCATTTGGCTCATTCCCTGCTGATGACTGAATTGTAATATTTACGGCAAGTATATCATATTATGAGACAGCGCGAACAGTTCCATAAGGGTCTCTCCCTATGATATTATTGTGGCACAAATGACACTTGTCCCGATGCTGAAAAAACAAAGTGAACGGAGGATATGATATGCCTGCCAGACAATACGAATTCAATGAAGAATTGCTCGGTATCATCAACGAATTGGGCGGGCATAAGCCCGGCGGCTTTTTCATCTATAAAGCAGACGCGCCGGAGGAACTTATATATGCCAATAAAGAGGTGTTCAATATATACGGCTGCCGGGATATAGATGAATTCAAGGCGCTGACCGGCTATACATTCAAAGGCATGGTCCATCCCGGCGATTACCAGAGAATAACAGCCTCCATCGAGAAACAGATCGCCGAGAGTGATGACAAGATGGACTATGCCGAATACCGCATCATCCGCCGGGACGGCTCGATACGCTGGGTCGATGATTACGGCCACTACATGGATACTGATGCATTCGGCGGGATCTATACCGTTTTCATTTCCGATATCACTGAGATCAAGGCGGAACGCGAGACCGACACCGCGGTCCGAAACGCTGTTATTTCTACGCTTACAAACGCATATAATACACTGTGGCTCATAGACGATGTGGCTGCCGGCAGCATCTCGCTCTATCACTCGGATATGGCAGCCATACATCAGGAAGCGATAGACAACGCCCTCGCTCACGACAATTATACCGATATGATCGAGGAATACATCGATACCATGGTGGCGGAGGATGACAGGGTAAGCATGCGGACCGAGACCTCTCTTCCGTATATTCTCGAGCAGTTCCGGTCAAGAGACCAGTTCTCGGTCAATTTTGTCCGCAGGATCAAAGGCAGTTCGGGCAGTGCGGATGATCACGAAAGCTCGAGGCACTACCGCATAGATTACGGCAAGGTCAGTATGCCGGGCGGTATAATCGGAAGCACTATGGGCTTCAAGGATGTAGATGAGGAGGTCCGCCGCAGCCAGGAGCTGCAGGCGGCGATAGAAGAAGCCCGACTCGCTGAGGAGGAAAACCGCAGGCTTGCCGAGGAAGTGCAGTCAGCCGCGAAGCTGGCCGATCTGATGGCTTCTGTTTCTTCGCTTCTGACCAACATGCCCGCAATGAGCTTTTCAAAGGATGTTGAAACAAGGCGCTATCTCGCCTGCAATCAGGCCTTCGCCGAATACGCCGGCAAGTCAAGTCCTGATGAAGTGGTGGGACTTACTGATCATGAGATATTTGATAAGGAAACAGCTGACCATTTCGTGATGGATGACACAAAGGCTATCGAAATGGATCAGGCTTATGTATTCTTTGAGGATGTACCCGATGCTACAGGTAACGATTTTCGCAATCTGCAGACCACCAAGTCTACATTCCGTGATGCGTCAGGCCGTATGTGCCTGCTCGGAATGTGCGTGGATGTTACGGAAATGACGCGCATCAAAACGGCGGAGGCAGAGGCGAACGCGAGGCAGCACGAGCTCGAGGAGAAGCTCGCTCTTCAGGAGGAGCTGCTTGAAAAGGAAAAGAAGCAGAATGAGCTCGACAGCATGATCACAGCAATGGCGTCTGATTACCGCAGTGTCTATCACGTCGACCTCGATAAGGATGACGCGGTCTGCTACCGCTCGGATCCTTACGATCCCTACCAATCGCCTGAGGGGGTCCATATCCCGTACCACGAGCGCTTCATCGAGTACGGTAAGAGATATGTGGACAAAAACTATCTTGACGGCTTCCTCGAATACATAGATCCAGACAACGTCCGCAAAACTCTCAGCGGCGAATCTATTTCCGTGTATCGCTATCTGGCAAGGCGCGACGGGCGTGAATACTATGAGATGCTCAGGATGGCGGGCGTGCGTCATCCTGGCGACAGGCCGGATCACATGGTCCACAAGGTCGGACTCGGTTTCACCGTCATAGACGCCGAAATGCGCGAGTCCATGGCGAGGAGCCAGGCTCTGGCCCAGGCTCTCGAGACGGCCGAAGAGGCGAGCAAGGCCAAGACTTCATTTCTCTCGAACATGAGCCATGAGATCAGAACTCCGATGAACGCCATTATCGGTCTTAATAATATCGCGCTGTCCGACGACAGCATTTCTGAGAGCACGAGAGAATATCTCGAAAAGATCGGGACCTCGGCACACCATCTGCTGAACATCATCAACGATATACTCGATATGTCGCGTATAGAGTCAGGGCGTATGGTCATCAATAATGAGGAATTTTCGCTCGAGGAAGCACTGGAGCAGGTCAACACCATTATCAGCGGCCAGTGCCGCGACAAGGGGCTGAGCTATGATTTCAGCATCATAGGTACTGTCGAGTCGCACTACATAGGCGATGATGTAAAGCTGCGCCAGATCATGATCAATATTCTCGGCAACGCCGTAAAATTTACTCCATCCGGCGGCACGATAAGCTTCACAGTCGAAGAGACCACCCGTTTTAAGGAGAAATCGACTCTCCGCTTTACCATCAGCGATACAGGCGTGGGTATGAGCGAGGAATTCCTGCCTAAGCTTTTCAATGCCTTCACTCAGGAGAATGCCGCAAAGGCAAGCCGCTACGGCAGCACAGGTCTCGGCATGCCTATCACTAAAAACATCGTCGAGCTGATGAACGGCAACATCGACGTAAAGAGCGAAAAGGGCCGCGGAACCACATTCACAGTTACTGTTACGCTCGCGAGATCCGAAGCGGCGAGCGGAGATATCAGGCAAAAATCTCTTGCCGGCGGAAGCTCCGGCAGGAAAGCTGAAAACCGTTCATCGGAGGATCTCAGCGGACGCCGCATACTGCTCGCCGAGGATATGACCGTAAACGCGGAGATCATTATGCTTATACTGTCGATGCGTCAGATAGAGGTCGAGCTTGCCGTAAACGGCAGGATAGCTGCTGAAATGTTCGCAAGTCATGATGCGGGCTATTACGACGCGATACTGATGGATATCCGCATGCCGGAAATGGACGGGCTCGAAGCTGCCCGGGCTATACGCTCGCTGGAGAGAGATGACGCTAAGACGATACCTATCGTTGCTCTGACCGCGAACGCGTTCGCTGAGGATGTGGAGCGAAGCATGCAGGCCGGTATGGATGCCCACCTTAGCAAGCCGGTCGAACCGGACGCCCTATTTACCACCCTCAGCAATCTCATTTGACAGCCGGCCTTGCTGACACAAAAGGACATCGGAGATACCGAAATATCGATCCGATGTCCTTTTTCAGTGCTGATCATAGCTGCTGTGAAAGTCCTGTTGTGACGGTCCTGCTGTGACGGTCATTCATCAAACAGCGGTGTTGAAAAATATCTTTCGGCGGTGTCCGGCAGCACGGTGACTACGGTGTGTCCCGGGCCGAGCTTCTCCGCAAGCATGAGCGCTGCCACCACATTGGTTCCCGATGAAATGCCGCACAGCAGGCCTTCCTCCTTTGCCAGACGCCTTGCCATATCGAGAGCATTATCGTCAGGTATGATGCAGATTTTGTCGATTATTTCCTGATTGAGAATGTCAGGGATTATGCCGTCGCCTATTCCCATCTGCAGATGCGTGCCTATGCTGCCGCCTGCCAGTATAGCCGCGTTCTCCGGTTCTGCCGCCCATATCTCGATGTCCGGATTATGCGCCTTAAGGACCTCTCCTATGCCGGTAATGGTTCCGCCTGTGCCGATGCCCGAACAGAACCCGTGTATCGGGCCGTCCACCTGCTCCAGTATCTCCTGAGCGGTAAAGCTTCGCTGTGCCTGGGTATTATTGGGATTCGTGAACTGCTGAGGTACAAAGACGCGCGGAGCCTCAGCCTTCATCCTGAGCGCCGTCTTCAGGCATTCCTCAATGCATTTGCCGATATCTCCATCATCGTGCACCAGCTTTACCTCTGCTCCGTAGTGCCTCACCAGCTTGCGGCGCTCCTCGCTGACAGAATCCGGCATGACGATAACAGTCCTGTAGCCCCGCACCGCTCCGACCAGCGAGAGCCCTATCCCCTGATTTCCGCTCGTAGGCTCGACTATGATCGTATCCGGCCCTATCTGTCCGGCCTTTTCGGCCTCTATTATCATATTGTACGCCGTCCTCGTCTTTATCGATCCTCCTACATTCAGACCCTCGAATTTGACAAGCACCTCGGCGTTTCCTTCCTTATTGACGTGATTGAGTCTTACCATCGGCGTATTGCCGATTGCCTGCAGAATATTATTGTATATCATCATATATAATCTCTTTCCCCGTAAACTTTGCATATTTTTGAAAACAGTGCATTAATAATATCACAACAGCGGCTGTTAGCGAGATTTAATTTTGCCGGCACGCTTTTTTGTTTTGTGCAGCGTCAGCTCTTGTGGTATCATAGCGTTTGGAATCAGCCGGAATAATCAGTATTGACCGGCAGTGATCGGGAGATAATTATAATAATGTTAATAAAATTACAGCATTTGGACTATTTTTATAATAAGAGAAAAAACAGTAATAAATATAATAACAAGAGGTATACACGCGCCGGAAGGACACTGCGCGTGATGACCGCTCTGGCTCTTATCGCCGCTATGATTCTTTCGCTCTGCGCCTGCGGCAGCAGCGTGGAGGGAGGCAACCGGGAGAACAAGGCCCCGAACAAGGATAAAGGCATGCGGCTCAGCGGCAAATGCTGGACAGATGATGTCAGGACCGGCGTCAATGACATGCTCGATATATACGGAGCGGCCGGCAAAGGCAAGAGCAGCGGAGAATATGTGGTTTTTGATTTTGACAACACCTGCTCCATATTCGACGTGGAAGAGCAGACATTTATATATCAGCTCGAGACCATGTCATTCGCTATACAGCCTTACCAGATGCATGAAATACTGCTGACCGGTATCAGCGATCCTAATAAGGACCTTAAGGATCACGGCTATAAGGGCGTCACTTATGACGACTGGGCGCAGGATATCACGGACGCATATTCGAATCTGTGGTACAGATACAGCGGCATCAGCGCAGCCGGTGTCAGCGAGGAGAATATGAAGCTCCTCAAAGACGATCCGTACTGGCAGGAATTTTCGACCAAGCTCAGGGCCATGTATGATCTGCTGTGCGATGCCGAATCGAAAGATGTCGCTTATCCGTGGATTTCCTACATGTTCTATGGGATGAGCGATGATCAGGTTTATGAGCTGACAGAAAGGTGCCTCGACGTCTACAGCAAGGTCAGGACCTCCAAAGTGACCTGGAGATCTCCTTCGGATATCGACAGCAGAGTCGGTCAGGTCAAGGTCAAATGGATCAAGGGAGTGTCTGTCCCAAGCGGGATCGATGAGCTGTGGCAGGCTATTTCGGACAACAATATAGACGTATGGGTGTGCTCCGCCTCCGTACCGGGAGTGATCCGCGCCGCCATTGATAAATTCGGACTGCACGATTACTGCAAGGGCGTTACGGCCATGACTCCGCAGACCGACTACTACGGCAATTACAAAAACGCTTATGATTACGAAACCGGTTACGGCTATTATGCCGACGAGCAGGGCTGGACTCAGATGACGACAGCGACCGGCGCGCAGACACACGGCGAAGGCAAGGCCGAAGCCATTGTAAACGCGATCTCCCCTGAATACAACGATCACGGCCCGATAGCAGGCTTCATGGACTCGACAGGCGATTTCAATTTTTGCACCGAATTCGATTCGCTCGCCTTAGTAATTTGCTTCAACCGCGCGGACCGCAAGGTCACGGACGGCGGCGGGCTGATCGCGGAGATCGCTGTCTATGAAAAGGATACTCTTGGATACGATCTGGAAAAGGCTCTTGAAAACGGAGATACCCTCTATCTGCTGCAGGGCCGTAACGAAAACGGTCTGCGCAGGCTTCGCAGCAGCGAAATGACGATAAGATACGGTAAAAAAGGCGAAAAGCTTTTTGCGGGTGAAAAGAACGAAGCACAGCTGCAGTCGATGATAGACCGCGACATGACCATATGGGATATCTGCGACAGGTACGCTGTCAGAGCCTCCGAGGAGGACAGCGGCCTCGGATTCAGGACAGGCTTCCTCGAGACCTACTCGGGATATCATTCCATCCATCTGGGAGAGTGAGTCTGGGAGAGTAAGTCTGTATAAGCATCAGCCCAAAGTATTACCCGGCCGGACTATTACCAAATCAAAATAATACAGCCTGTTATGTGATCAATTATGCAGATCGCATTCAGGCTGTATTTTATTTGCATCGCTTTGACCGCTTGACCGCGGACCGGTCCGGTTTCCTGTTTAGTCTCTTATTCCCGGTCTCTTATTGGTCCCTTATTGGCCTGTTATCAGTTAACTCTTACTATCTCAGTGAGTACATCCGCCATGGTCTCTATGGACTGCACAGGAACATATTCAGTGTTGCTGTGGAAATTGTGTCCGCCTGTCGAGAGGTTCGGGCAAGGGAGTCCTTTGTATGACAGCATTGCGCCGTCCGTGCCTCCCCTGATCGCGATCACCTTAGGTTCTACCCCGCATGCCTCGAATGCCGCCTTGGCGTCATCGATAAGATACATATGCGGCTCTACGATCTCCTTCATATTTCTGTACGCATCCTTGATCTCGAGCTTGAGAACATCGCCGTATTTCGCATTGATGTAAGCTGCGGCAGCCTTCATCAGCTCTTTTTTCTGCTCGAAGAGCTCCGCGTCGTGGTCCCTGACCAGATACTGCATCTGCGCGTCTGCATTGGTAGCGTTCAGCTTTGTCAGATGGAAGAAGCCGTCGTAGCCCTCTGTGCATTCAGGACGCTGATCCTGCGGCAGCATGCCGTCGAATTCACCGGCTATCCTTGCCGCGTTGATCATTATTCCCTTGGCTTCGCCCGGATGGATGTCCTTGCCGTGTATGCTGATAAACGCTGTAGCAGCGTTGAAATTCTCGTATTCTATCTCGCCGACAGCTCCGCCGTCCACTGTGTATGCGCACTCAGCGTCAAAGTTGTCTATGTCGAAGTGATCCGTTCCCTGTCCTATCTCCTCGTCCGGGGTGAACGCGATGGACACCTTGCCGTGCTTGATCGTATCATCCCTGATAAGTCTGTCTGCAAGCTCCATGATCTCAGCTACTCCGGCCTTGTCGTCCGCTCCGAGCAGTGATACGCCGTCAGTCACGATCAGATCCTTGCCTACATAGCGAAGCATATCAGGGAAAGCTGCCGGGTCGAGTGAAACACTGTCATTCAGCCTGATCACTCCGCCGTCATAGTTCTCAACGATCCTTGCCCTGCTCGCGTCGCCCGAAGGTCCCGGAGCCGTATCCATATGTGAAACGAATCCCAGCTTGCGGGCTCCCTCAGTATTAGCCGGGATCTCTCCGTAAACATAGCAATGCTCCTCATCGAGGCGCACATTGCTGACACCCATTTCGCGCATATCGTCCGCGAGGACGCGGGCCAGATTGAACTGCTTTGCCGTGCTCGGCGAAGTCCCTGTCTCTTCATCGGACTGGGTGTCGATAGAGATATACCTCATAAACCTGTCAATTACACTGCTCATTATTATTTTGCCTCCTGCTATAACTAAGTGCATTGTACAATACTAAACAATATACAGATATGCGAGCCGCTCATATGCTTTATGTCAGGCACGCACCTCGACTATTGTAACACCATTGGCCGCAATAAAAAAGAGACTGTGTCTTTTCAGTCTCTTTTGGAGATACTGCCGTTACATGCTATCCGGGCCGAAGCTTTCGGGAAGGAGCTGCTCCAATGTCCTCTCTCTGTAATCGGTCTCTGATCTTGCGGAAATCACAATCAGCTCTGCAGGGTCGGCGAATTCGCGCATGAACTGGCGGCATATCCCGCATGGTGTGCAGTAGTCCTGTGCCTCTTTGGCAGCATGTTTATCTTCCGGGCCACCTGTGAGCGCCACTGCCAGTATTACACGCTCTCCCTCTGCCGCAGCATGCGCTATCGCATTTCTCTCCGCACATATCCCGCATGGATACGAGGCGTTCTCAACATATGCGCCGGAATATATCCTGCCGGACGAAGCCATCACTGCAGCGCCGACCTTGAAGCGGGAATATGGCGCGTAAGCATTAGTACGCGCCGACACGGCCGCGCTTATAAGCCTGTGTTTTTCATCTGTACTCAATTTCATGGGCTATCTAAAATTCGAATCTCGGATTATCTTTGTCGACTATACCTGTCGCTACGGTGCAGCGGCTCCCGGATTTGGCGAAGTAATTGGCGATCAGCTCTGTAAAGTCCGTCATTGCCTGCTTTACCTCGTCGAGGTTCAGATTGCTGAATCCATCAATAGGGTAGAGTACGGCTCTTGTCTTTTCGGTCATCTTGCCGACCTCGCTCTGTCTCCAGGTCCAGCGGCGCGTCCTGACCTCGTGACCGGATACATATACGACTTCACCTTCCTCCGGATTATCGAATTCGCCTTCCGGAGCTCCGAACGGTCTGAAAGTATCCTCTGCAGCAGCCGGTCTTACCTCCAGTCCCGCATCCTCGCAGCCTCTGCCTGTGCCGTCAGGGCGGACAAAGGTATTCATGTCATGAGCCCCGATAGGGATCTTGTACCTGAGAGAAATGGCATTACCGAGATCGACGGCAGGATTGATCGACGGAAGGCCCTTGCCCTTCGCCAGTCTGTCCATCAGAGCCTCAGCCGCGCATGCATATCTGTTAGGATTGATGCCGAGCGCGCGAAAAGCCTCTCTGTAAGGCACTACTACCGGATCGTTCTTGGCCTTGTTTCCGGTCGCAGCGAAATACTCGATCACTGCCTTCTCGTTTTCCTCCAGCAGCTCCCTGATTGCCGGCACTTCCTTTGTATTGTCTATGCCTGTAACAGCGACAACGCCGACGACGAATTCCGGCAGCTTGTCAAACACCTCTTTGCTTACTTCGTAATACATGTAGTCCTCCTTTTGAGTCATTTTAATTGTCCAGACGCTGGCGTTCCACCAGCTCGGCGAAATATCCGCCTTTTTCCAGCAGTTCATCGTAGCTTCCGTCTTCGACGATATGTCCCTGATCCAGAACCAGTATACGGTCACAGTTTTTTATCGTGGACAGCCTGTGCGCTATCACTATTCTCGTGCAGTTGAGCGAATCAAGCGCGGTTGAAACCTGTTTTTGCGTCATATTGTCGAGAGCGCTGGTAGCCTCATCAAACATGAGTATCTTTGGCTTTGGCGCTACAGCCCTGGCTATCATCAGACGCTGCTTCTGTCCCCCGGATATTCCTCCGGTGCCCTCGCTTATCATAGTGTTCATGCCCATTGGCATAGCTCTGATATCGTCTGCCATTCCTGCCAGCTCAGCCGCTTCCCATGCGTCGTTCACAGTGAGCCGCGGCGCGGATATCACGATGTTTGAATAGATATCCCCCTGGAACAGCCCTCCGTCCTGAGTGACAGCACCTATGTTTTTGCGGAGTGACTGCAGATCGATCCTGTTTATGTCCCTGCCGTCATAGTATATCGCGCCCTTTTCAGCTTTTTCGAATCCAAGCAGCAGCCTCATCAGAGTCGATTTACCGCAGCCTGTCCTGCCGACTACAGCGACGTATTCCCCGGCCTTTATGGTAAGGCTGATCCCGTCCAGCACATACGGCATGTTTTCGTGATACCTGAAATGCACATTGTTAAGCTCTATCCTGCCGCTGAGGTCTGTTATCATTTCACGGCCCTCGGACAATTCCGGCTCAGCCTTAAGAACAGGCTCGGCCATTTCGAGTATCGGTTCTATGTTGGCGATCGAAACCGCCGCGCCGGCCAGGTTGAGGAACGCCCCCATGACCATGGCGTAAGCAGCATTGAACGAAATATATTCTGACGGCGAAACACTCGTCTTCACTGCCATAAAATACAGTATCAGCGTACCGAAAAGAGACACAGCTGTCGTTATTGCAGTATTTATCCTGAGAAACATCGGCGGATCATATGTCAGCCTTGCCATTTTTGAGTATATTTCCGCCCACTTGGCAAAGGCCCTTTTTTCGGCGCCGGCAAGCTTGATCTTTTGTACTCCCGTGATGAGAGCGAAGCTGTATCCGTTTTCCCGGGCAGCCAGCTCCATGCTCTGCCTGGATATCTTTCTCTGCATTGAAGTAGTGATCTGCAGCACCAGGACCGTGATGGCTATTATTGCAAGCGCGGGAACGGTCAGTCCCGGCGCGTACCTGAATATCTGAAATATGTACAACAGCGACACGGCGGATGTTATCCCGACCGAGAGCACACCGTTAGTCATAAGCTCGCACAGTGTCCCTATGGACTGAGCGCGGCTCGAGAGCTCGCCCGAACTGTAGTTCTTGAAAAATGAAGCAGGCAGACTCATCAGCCTCATCATCATCGCTGATTCGGCATTGAGAGATACCTTGGTCGTTATTCGCTGTGTTGCCAGCGAATTCGCGGCGGAAATCAGCTGCGAAGAAATCAGAACGCACACTATGAAGACCGCTGTCGCCGATAGAGCCGAAACGCTGCCGCTCTCGTAGATAAAACCCGTCAGCATTCTTGTTATACGCGGCATCATCATGCCGAACATCGTTACAGCGACGGTCAGCAGTATCATCACTATGAGATCACTAAGATCTATACTGTGTTTCAGATATGTGATAAGGTCGGATATCCCTATGGATCTGAGCGGCAGAGGATAATAGAAGCAGATCGCCTCAGCTTCAAACTGTCCGGCATTCTTATCGTTGATCTTTATCATATTGCCCGCTGCATCCCTGTAGTGATAACCGCGAAAGGTCTGCGGCAGCAGAGCTACCGGACTGCCTCCGTCCTTAAAGAATGCGAGCAGCGGTCCGAATCCGTCTTTATACCATTTATCATTCAGCTCTATACGCCTGTGCATCAGGCCATGTGGCCTGAGCGCAAAGATCAGCTGTTCCTCCGGATCTTTGATGGATTCGGGGATGACGACCGGTTTGAGTCCGTAATATCTGATTATGTCAGACAGCGCGTCCTCAGCCGAGACCCTGTTATCCCTGAATACTCCGCTCTTTTTTCCGCCCATGACAACAGCGGCCATCCTGAGCATCGAGTCCTCAAAGATCTCCTGGTCATTTCTTTTTCTTTGTCTTATCTGTTCGCCAAACCAACCCATTGACCGTCCCCGTCATTCATTAGCTATCAGCTGCGTGTAGTATCCGCCTTTTGCGTACAAGTCCTCATGTGTTCCTCTCTCAATGACCCTGCCCTTATCCAGGACGATTATCTCGTCACAATCTCTGATAGTAGAGAGCCTGTGCGCTATTACTATGCATGTTATGCCTCTGTTTCTCACCGCCTTGACCAGTTCATATTCGGTCCTGGCATCAAGAGCGCTGGTCGCCTCGTCCATGATTATGATCGACGGGTCCTGCGCCAGCACGCGGTCGATCTCGAGTCTCTGCCTCTGTCCGCCGGAAAGGTCCTTTCCGCCTTCTATCAGCCTTCCCTGATATCCGCCGCTCCTCGCCATAATGTCATCATGTATCTGAGCATCTCTGGCAGCCATTATCATTTCAAAGTCTTCGATAGAATCGTCCCACATCTTGATGTTGTTGGCGATCGTATCCTCGAAGAGTATTATTTCCTGATCGACGACCGCTACCGAGCCGGTGAACACGCTGCGGTCGATCTCGTTTATCCGTTTGCCGTCAAACAGTATTTCACCTGACCATGGTTTGTACAGTCCGGAGATCAGCTTCGACAAGGTGCTCTTACCGCATCCGCTGCTCCCTACTAAAGCTACCCTGCTGCCCGGTTCCATCTTCATGGAGAAATCTCTTATCAGCGGTTCGGCAAGTCTCGAGTAGCCGAAGCTGACGTTTTTGAGTTCTATCGCTCCGGACAGCTTGCTGTAATCCTTTTCATCCGAAAGAGGGGTATCGATGCAGTATTCGTCATCAGGATATTCCATCACATCCTCGACACGCTCCATCTGAGTGCGCATCTCCTGTATGCTCTGGCCGGCACCGATCATCGTCATTGCCGGATTCATGAACGACGTCAGGAAGCTCTGGAAGGTCATGATCATACCGAGAGTAAACCTGCCCTTTATCGCAAGATAGATACCGAGCACCAGCACGATGTAGTTTGCGAGAGACGAAACGAATGTCGGTATCATCCCCATCCAGGTATTGAGCTTCGTAAACTTTACGATCTGTGTGTTGACCGACGCCTGATAGCCTGCCCATTTCTCGAAAAACCCGTTTTCCGCCCCGCTCGACTTGATGGTCTCAGCCATCTGTATTCCTGATACTGTGGCCGCAGCCAGCTTGCCCTGATCGCGCAGCTGCACTCTTGTGATGTTGACGCGTTTATCCGAGATCAGTTTGGCGACAGCTGCATTGATGATTATAGATGCCACACCGACCTGGGTCAGCATCGGGCTGTATCTTATCATTACGAACAGATAAAAGCCCATCATGATGGCGTTCAGCAGTATCGGTGAAACCGTGCTTACGAGCGCCGCCGCTATCGACGCATTGGCTGTCTGGCGCATCTGTATATCTCCGGCCATTCGCTGACTGAAAAATTCCATCGGCAGCCTCAGTATTTTCCACATGTAGGTGCTGTTGCCGGCAATCGCCATTTTGCCCGTGATCTTGAGAGAATAGGCCGACTGCACCGCGGAAACGAGGACCTGCAAAAAGCCGACCGCCGCCAGCAGCGCTATAAACGGCATCAGCAGATCGGTATTGGTCCCTGTCAGCAGACCATCCATGAAAAACCTTGCGAATACCGGGTTGATGATGCCGAAGAGATACATAATGATCGTCGAAAGCATCACAAATACCACTGCAGTCTTTTCGCCCGAAAGGCGCTTTGCTGCAAAACCGAGCATGCTTTTCTTTTTGCCGGACGCTTCGAAGCCTTCGCCGGGCTGAAACAGCAGACAGACCCCGGTGAATGCCGTATCGAATTCCTCCATCGTGACCCTGACGTTTCCTCTTGCAGGATCATTGATGTAGACGTATTTGCCCTTGAAACCGCAGCAGACGACAAAGAGGTTGAAGTTCCAGTGAATTATGCACGGAAAAATGCCTTCGTCACGCAGTTCCTCCGGTTCGAAGCGGTACCCCTGAGCTTCAAGGCCGTAATTTCTCGCTGCAAGAAGCATGTTTTTTGCGCTCGAACCATCCCTGGATACGCCGCAGTCTACACGCAGCTGCTCCAGCGGAATCCATTTCTGATAATACGCGAGCACCATCGCCAGCGATGCAGCTCCGCACTCGAGAGCTTCCATCTGCATTACGACAGGCACTTTTGCCACTTTTTTTGTTACAGGTGATACATTGCCCTTAGCCAATTATCATACCTCCGGGTCATTTTATCGAAAGGCTTCAGCGAGTCGATGGTGACGAGTCAGCGGTGATGAGTCACTCAGTTAAAAAGCAGCGACAGAATCTGGGTCTGCTTGTATGCTACCTTTGCATCATACTCCCCGTCGGGGATACTCATTTCCGCAACTGCTGTAACGCTGCCGTCCTCATGTCTTCCTACATATTCAACATATGTAGTCTTATCTCCTACTGACAGCCTCATGCCTGATTCCACATATTGCGCAGTATTCCTGTCTTTAAAACTGACCGTTATCTCCCCGTCATCCGCGATGCCCGTGCCGCTTATATATGTATCTACAGATGTAACAGCGCTCCACATGAAAAGACCGGCGATCAACAGTATCACCGCGATCATCACGATCCATATGCCGGGGCTGGTCACCCTCATGTAATCATTCAGCTGTTCCGGAGACGAAAGCCTGTCTGTCGTTTTCTTTCTGAATATCTGATTGTCCATAACGCTGTCACTCCTTTATCCGGCGTAGATAAACGTTCTGTGCCTTGCTTTGAAGCCGTATATGGCAAAGCCGTATTAATTATAGCGTAATCGCATGCTGAATTCAAAAAAAGAGGACGCGGAATTAACCGCGCCTTACCTGCCCGTGATCCTGCAGTGATCCGGTATTAATGCAGTATTGATGTCTTATCCCTCTTATGCTCCGAGAGCCTCGTTGAGCGCTGCTACGAGCTGATCTCCGTCCAGTCCGTGGACCTGTGCAGCTGCCTCAATGGACTCGCCCTGTGATGCAGGGCATCCGATGCACATCATGCCGTTTGCAAAGAATGCTCGAACCAGTTCAGGATGCTCAGTGATAACGTCTCCGATAATCATATCCTTTGTAATCATGATATTTCGCTCCTTTCCCGCAAATAGTACCTCTGATGAGGACCGATGTCAAGAGAAATTCCTATTTAACTGGTAGGAAATATAATTGCTTGTTACAATTGCTTTTTTTCGGTAAATCCTCAATTTAAGAATTGACTTTATGATATACTATTTCGGATAAATGCAAATTACAGATAGACAACTTAAATTTACAGATCATCGGAGGGTATATGATCGACTGGAAAGAAATCACACTTGCTGATAAACCTCAAATCGACGATAAAATCTGCGCAAGCGGCTGCCACGGAGCCGATTACAGTTTTGCCAACCTGTTCATCTGGCGCAAGACCTATAAGTCTCAGATAGCGTTCTGCGGATCAAGGCTGCTTGTCGGAATGCCGCAGTGGAGTGTTTACGCTTATCCGAAGGGTGATGGAGACATAAAGGAATCTATCGAGCTCCTGCTCGAAGAAGCTCATGCTCATGGAAACAAGCTGGTCATCCGAGGACTGACCGACAAGACTCTGGAGGAATTTTTGCCTCTCTACGGCGACCGCTTTGAGATTAGCGAAGACCGCAATAACGCCGACTATATATATACCGTGGAAAAGCTGACCACTCTCGCGGGCCGTCATCTTTCATCCAAACGCAATCACATCAAGCATTTTGAAAAGAACGGAAGCTGGGAATTCCACAAGATCACCGCAAACGAATGCGGATGCGTAACTTCCTGCACCGAAAAAACAGACGAGGATCACGAATACATCCTCTCATCGCTCGCGGAAGCCCGCGCTTTTGTGGACGAATTCTACAAGGAAAAAAACGATCCGGACCTCGCTGCTGAAGCCGGCGCGATCGAGGAAATGTTTAAGCATTATGACGAGCTTGGCTTTATCGGCGGCATGCTCTACCAGAATGGCGTCCCTGTAGCCTTTACCGCAGGTACGAAGCTCGATAATATCGTATTCGATACTCATTTTGAAAAGGCTCTGCCGGGTGTTGAAGGCGCGTACACCATGGTCAACCGCGAGTTCGCGCGAATGATCGCAGCTGAGCTCCCGGATATACAGTATTTTAACCGCGAAGAGGACATGGGACTCGAAGGTCTGCGCCGTGCCAAGGAAAGCTACCATCCCGATGTGCTTCTGATGAAGTATTTCGCGAAAGAAAAATAGTCAGAAACGATTCAATGATAAGCAGTACGAACAGATCAATAATTACAGAGGCCGATACCCCTGAGAAATACCACGCGCTTCGCTCTCTGTGGTGCAGCGTGTTCGGCGATGAGCCGGACTACGTCGACGCGATGTTTGACTGTTTCGGCGAGGAAATAAAAGGGTATATCGTTGTGAGCGACAGCGGCGGCAGCGCTGGCGGCATTGGCAGCACTGACGGTATTGTCAGCACTGACTCCGGGAGCGGCGAAGTGCGGGCTCTCTCCGCTCTTGTATGCTACAGATGCGGCGAGCTTACCATCTCTGACCTGGATATGGAGGAGGTCTGCGGCAAGACCGTATATGTCAGCTATGCCGTATGCACCGATCCGGATTACCGCGGCCGGGGGCTTGCCGGACAGCTGACCTCGCATATCAGAGATATCGTGACTGACGCCGGCGGCCTTTCGATCGTTTCCCCGGCTGAGGAGTCGCTTCAGGATTTTTATTCCGAGCTCGGATACAGGCCGTTCTTTTACGCAAGCGAGGCTCTCGTGTATGCGGATGAGGCATTGTCGCCGGTATTCGCGGATGCAGGATCGGATTATTTCGATGATCTGCCAGACCTCTCTGAGACTGCTGATCCTCCTGTGATCGAAGAGCTATGGCCGGATGATGATTCCGAGCCCTTTGAACCGGCTCTGGATGTTAAGGAGCTGGACGCTGCGGCATATAACAGATACCGCGAAGCATTTCTGATGGATGAGCCTCATATCGTCCTGAGCGAGCGTATGATGGAATTTGTTAAACTGGACAGCCATAACAGATGCGGGCTGTTCGCAATAAACGGAGGAGACGCGATCTGCGCTGTCAGATATATAGGCGGCGGACGTCTGATCCTTTCAGAGCTTATTGTCAACCCTATGCTGGCTGAGATTTCCGCTGAAATAGGCAGCGAGATCGCCGGCAGACTCGCGAAGCATTTCGGCGCTCGTGCCGCCGAATACCGCGAACCGGGAATGAGATACTGCCAGTCTATGCTGGCCGGCAGGCTCGCCAGGTCTGAAGCCGGAATGCCGCGGGCAGCATATTTCGGATTTCCATTAGACTGATTTTTACAAAAAGGAGGGTACAATGAATATAGTTTGTCTCGATATGGAGGGAGTTATCTATCCTGAGATCTGGATCGCTTTTGCCAAGGAGAGCGGAATACCGGAGCTCACGCGCACTACGCGTGATGAGCCTGATTACGAAAAGCTGATGGCGTGGAGGATCAATATACTGCGCGAGCACGGCATGACTCTCAAAGACGTGCAGAACACTATCGCGAAGATAGATCCTATGCCGGGCGCAAAGGAATTTCTCGATGAACTGCGAAGCATCGTGCCGACCTGCATACTAAGCGACACATTTACACAGTTCGCTCAGCCGCTTATGGAAAAGCTCGGCTGGCCTATGCTGTTCTGCAACGAGCTGGTGATCGATGAAGACGGTTATATCGCCGACATAAGGATGCGCTGCGAGCATTCCAAGCTGACTACGGTCAGGGCGCTGCAGTCCATGGGCTATGAAACTATCGCAGCCGGCGACAGCTATAACGACCTCGAAATGATAGAGGCAAGCAAGGCCGGGATACTGTTCAGGACCACGGAACAGATAAAGAAGGATTACCCTCAATACCCTGCACTCGAGGAATACGACGATTTCCTTGCCGCGATCAAAGCCGCTTTATAGGAACTGCAGAATACACATAGTTCTGTTGCGCATGATTCTGCAAAATATTAATTGCTGAATAAAAA
>JAFRGH010000042.1 GCA_017433945.1 Mogibacterium sp.
TTGGTAGCGGCGACTGGACTTGAACCAGTGACCTTCCGGGTATGAACCGGACGCTCTAGCCAGCTAAGCTACGCCGCCACATCAGCGCGATTCTCTGAACCGCGCTCACTTATATTAGCAAAACAAGCCATCTATGTCAACAGCTTTTTTAACATTTTTTCGCAAGTCAGCGGAGACGGTTCGTGACTCATGAACTGCCCACACTGACTCACGAGCCGTCCAGACGGCTCACTTTAATCTCTCTTCAATAAATCTTTCGAATTCCTCACGCGGCAAAGGCTTTGAGAAATAATATCCCTGCATGTAGTCGCAGCCCATCTCCTTAAGGGTCAGATACTGCTCCTCTGTCTCCACGCCCTCAGCGACAACTGGAACATTGAGATACTCGGCTATATCGATGATAAGCTCGATTATCCTTACATCTCTCGTCTCTCCGAACGCGCTGCGGACAAATGACATATCAAGCTTCAGAACATCAACAGGCAGATTGGACAGCATACCGAGCGATGAATAGCCCGTTCCGAAATCGTCCATCTCAATGCGGAATCCCATTCCCATGCCTCTCAGATCCTTCGCGGTAGAAATGACCTGCTCGGAATCGCCGGTATACGCCGATTCCGTGATCTCAAGTATGATATCGTCTGTCGTAAGTCCGTTCCTTTCCAGGATCTCGCCGAATATCTCTGTCAGGTCAGGCATCAGCATGTCTATTCGGGAGACATTTACAGAGACCGGCACAGAACGCCCGAATTTTGCCTTCCATTCCTTTATCCTCAAGGCGGTATCCTCCCAGACGAATCTGTCAAGCTCGAGAATGAGCCCGTTTTCCTCAAGCAGCGGAATGAAGACTCCCGGACTGATCATGCCAAGCTCCGGATGGTTCCATCTTACAAGAGCCTCCGCGCTTGACAATACAGGCTTATCGCCGCGTACATCGAATTTAGGCTGGAAATACACCAGGAACTGCCCGTTTTGCACTGCCGGTCTGAATTCCTCAAGCAGACGCTCCTTGTAAAGAGCCGATCTGTGCATTTCATCGTCATATATACCTACAGGGTCCGCGAAATTATCCCTGACATTGTTGGCCGCGGCCCTGGCGCGGTCAAACCTGCGCTCTATATCGAGAGTCTTGTCAACATTGGAATATACGCCCATACGGAGCCTTATCCTGCCGACACCCGATTCCTTGTCGAGACCGTCTGCCATCTTGTCCAGCAGGCCCTTGTAATCATCTATATGCGGACAGTATATATAGAATGTATCGGCTGACTGGCGCGCTCCGACTCCCGAGATCTCGCGCGCAGTCTTCCTGATGCGTTCACCGACACGTCTCAGCACGGTATCTCCGTAATTTTTGCCGTATCTCTCATTAAGCAGGTGGAATCTGCTGATATCCACCACAAGAGCATCCATGGACATATCCTCGTAATGCTGGTCGAACAGATTGACATAACGAAGGAAATAGTCTATGTTGAACAGTCTCGTCAGATTGTCCCTCTCCGTAGACTGGATTATCGCCTTGTCCTCAGAGAGCTCGATGCTCCTGTCGACCCTGGCCCTGACTATCTCCGCGTCAGGATACGGTTTAGGGATAAAGTCTACCGCGCCTATCCTGAGACATTCGACCTCGGCACCCTGATCAGAGGTGAGGACTATGACCGGTATGCTGCGCATCCTCTCATTTGACCTTATGTTTCTGAGGACCTGCGTACCGTCAAGATGCGGCATCCTGAGATCGAGCAGTATAAGCGCTATATCATCACATCTCTCCTCGAGTACATTCATGGCCTCCAGACCGTCAGCCGCGTGAAGTATCTCATAATCGCCCGCCAGCATGGCACCGAGCATCAGACGGTTGACCTCCTCGTCATCCACTATAAGGATATGCCTGCGGATGCTGATGATAGGAGCTGTCTCCCTGAGCTCCGCAGTAATGACATCCTCCTCAGGCTCATCATCACGCGAGATCGAGCCCATCTCCTTGAGCAGCTTCTTTTCCTCATACATAAGGACATCGGCACGCGCGAAAACATCGTTGAAGCTCTTGTCTTTGCCTGGATCAAAGTCTGATATGCCGCCGGACACGACCGCGCCGCCCGCTGCGATATTATTTACGGAGCTGTCGTGCAGCACGGCCATCAGCTGTTCGCGTATGCTGTAGTCACGCCCCGTCAGTATAACGAGAAATTCATCTCCGCCTATCCTGAATACCGGACTGTGCTGGAATATCTCGCATATCATGCTGCTCGCTGCGCATATATACTCGTCGCCCGCCTTGTGACCGAGCGTGTCATTTATCTTTTTGAGGCCGTTGACATCGCATACGACGACCGAAAAATCCTTTATGTATCCGCCGTCTATGGCTTCATCGAGTTCCTTTTCCCTGAGCATGTATGCGTGCTTATTCTTGACGCCCGTCATCGAATCTGTGCTCGCGAGCATCTCGCTTTCACGCTGACGCCTGCTCATGTAGCTGTGGTTGTTCAGCATGATAAACAGAGCGAATCCGAACATCGCTATAGCCATAAGCATGGTCCGTGTATCAGCTTCGGCCAGCTCGTCTATCTGGCTCTCTACATACTGCTCGTCTATCTCCGCCTGAGGATTATTCTCGACCTGTTCATAATAGTGCTGTACATTGGCCGTCATCTCCTCATTGGCCGCTATCATCGACTGGCGCATCCAGATGAGAGACACAAGCAGAACCAGCGCCAGTATAGCGACCCATACGATAATCGAATTTCCGAATCTTTTCTCCCTGTCTCTTCTGAGTATGTACCTGAAGAAAAGGAAGCCGAGAATGCTCCACACTATAAACAGGAAGTATGTCTCCTTTGCCATACCGCCCTTGGTAATGATATTCGGGACCAGTATATAGACGCCAAACGCGATCATGATCAGCAGCCCTGCCCTGCCCGATATTTTTTCGCGGCTGTCTTCCATGACGTCAGCCATTTTGATCACTGCCGCCGAAATGAACGCGTAGATCAGAGTCGCTCCGATCGTAGTGACATCTACTATCCAGCCTATCGCGGTCCTGCCTACGAAAGGTATCAGGCACGAAACTCCGATGACGAAAAGCATCGCCTTTACCGGTACCTGATCCCTGTTCAGCTCAGCAAAGCCCGCAGGAAGCACCCTGTCCGCAGCAAGTGAATAAATGAGCCTGCTCAGAGCAAAGATCAGTATCACGATGCTCGTGAACACCAGCGCCAGCAGCGAGATCATAAGTATCATGACTCCGGCATTTCCGAGATATCTGCTGGCAGCATAGAACGCAGGCAGAGCCTCTATACCGCTCAGATTGTCGAGATCCCTGATATATTCGAGCCAGCTGCCGTAGCCTTCGGGATATGCGGTGACAGATAAGAGTATGATCATGACATAGAGAGCTGTCGTGGAAATGACGGAAACCGTCAGTATCTTTCCTATTTTTGTATGGTTGAATGAGAATTCCTCAGTGCCGTGAGAAATGCTCTCAAAGCCTATGAAAGCCCACGGCGAGACAACTGTGATATTGATTATCTGCCGCAGCGCGGAGGCATCCGGCAGATACGCAGGCGACATCGTCCCCTTAGGCGCCGAAAAAAAGCCCTGAGCGAAGCATATGAAAACGCCGGCAGTGAATATAAGAGCCATCGCGATCACAAGGCGGTATGAGAATTTTTTGAAATATATGCTGATCAGGCCGACGATCACGACTGCGGCAATCGACAGAAGCATCTCGCCGACGAACACCTCATAGCCGAAAATGGTATAAAGCTTGCCGAACCTGAACATTCCGCCCATAAATATCCTGCTGAACAGCGGCAGCGATGTTATATTCGCCCATAGCACGGCAAAATATGTCATGGCAACGAACCACGCCGCGAGGAATCCCTGGTCATAGCCGAACGCGTCTCTCATAAAGGTATACGCACCGCCGGATTCAGGGCATACACGCATCAGATATGCGTAGTTGCGCGCTATTACAAGCATTATCAGCGTCGCCGCGATGAGCCCGAGCACGCTGCCAGCCGGTCCCGACTGAGCCAGATATGTGCTGCTCGTCACTACAAGCGATCCCCATCCTACGCTGGCGCCTATCGAAAAGGCCCACGCTCCAAGAGGCGACATGAATTTTTCAAGAGTCTGTTTCTGATCCCTCATTAGTCCACTCCCCTGCAATCTGCGATATTATTACTTCATCTTACCACAAGCCTTTGATACGTTACAATTGTAATATCATTGTGTTATACTGATGTTTAAGTAATTTCAATATATTTATCATTTGGAGGCAGCAAGATGGCACATCCGGATCCTATAGCTTTTGAAATAGCCGGTATCGAGATCAGATGGTACGGGATTCTGATCGCGGCAGGCATGATGCTTGCCGTGCTCATATCCTCGAAGAGAGCCCCTTCTCACGGGATCAAAGAGGAGGATGTTCTTGATCTGGCTCTGTGGATGCTGCCTCTGGGCGTTATAGGCGCAAGGATATATTATGTGCTCTTCAATCTGAGCTTCTACGACTCTCTGTCTGAAGCAGTCAATATACGCGAGGGCGGTCTCGCGATCCACGGAGGGCTCATATTCGGTATACTGACCGTTTATTTCGTATGCAGATATAAGCATATCAGGACGCTCAATATGCTCGATCTGATAGCGCCGTCTGTCGCCCTCGCTCAGTCTATCGGCAGATGGGGCAATTTTTTCAACGGTGAGGCTCACGGCGGACCAACTGATCTCCCTTGGGCAATACTCGTAGACGGCGTCAGAGTGCATCCGACATTTCTTTACGAATCGATATGGTGCCTGCTCCTGTTCATATTCCTGAGCTGGTGGGACAAAAATAAAAGGCAGGCGCATGGTCAGACGCTTGCCCTCTACGGTATTCTCTATTCTGTTGAAAGATTCCTCGTCGAATCGCTGCGAACGGACAGCCTGATGATCGGTCCGTTCAGACAGGCTCAGGTAATAAGCAGATGCGCGATAATCGCAGGTATTATTCTTTACAGATACAGTTCAAAGCACTGGCCGGTCAAAAGCTGACCGGTCTTTCTACTCTGATATTGGATATAGCCACCTGATCGCCTGTAAGCGCTATATAAACATTATCGACATTCTCATCCTTAATGGTAGTTATGCTTTTTATCGCAATTCCGAGATTCTCAGTGGTCACGGTGATCACATTGCCTTCTCTCTTAGCAGTGACTGTGCAGTCTATTCCGGCCCTGTTTCTGTCCTTCCACTCATTCCAGCCTTCGAATGCAGCGGTCCGGTGTATGATCATGCGGTGTTCAGCATGTCTGTCCGACTCCCAGTTCTCACCGTCAAGGCGGATCAGTGTGAACTCTCTATATCCCTCTCCGCCTGTCCACCCGTTTTTCGAGGTGTAAATACTTACAAACGGACAGTGCCATACAAGCCTCGATGTAGGCAGACTCATCGAGTGGAATCTTAAAGTAATTTCTTCATCGACGGCAACTCCCTCAGAGGTAGCCTCGCGCCACCCGTCCACCTGTATATTAGGCATATCACCTACAGGCTCATTCTTTATGTAGCTGATCTCCTCCGCTAGTCGAGGTATGTAGCCCTCGCTTACCGGAGCTGTATCCTGCTGTGCGTGGATATTGCTTATGATTGAGTGCTGACCGGTTACGGAAAGATAAGCAAATCTTGAGCTGTCAGGCAGAGCCAGAATCACATCAAATGCATTTTCAGGTCCTGTTATGCTGATCCTGACATGATCGCCTGTTTTAGCAGCAGTCAGCTCATAGCGCCGGCCTCTTGCTGCCTTTTCATCGTATCTGAACGCCCTGTCACCGGAGACAGGCAATTCCGTAATTTCTATCTTGCGTACGCCTTTGCTTGCAATATTTCCATCAAAGCAGATCTCGGCATATTCAAAGTACAGCAGATCTTTGATCTTCGATTCACTGTTATGCACTCTTGCATCAAGAGAGTCGAACAGAACGATTGCAGGCATACAGTCTGATTGTTCGTATCCTTCATCAGGTCTTACATTGAAGCTGATCCTTGTCATATGATCAGTTATATGCAGACCTTCAGTATATTCATCACGAAACTCTCCGCATCTGATCCTTGATGAGAAAGTATCCGGCGTTTCGTCGGTCCTCTCCTGCATCCAGTATTCCGTATCCAGATCGATCTCGTGCAGCATTATTTTGGCAAACTCAGGATCGAACTGTGTTCCCATCCCCTTTACCAGCTCTTCACGGACCTTTTGCTGCGGGATTGGATCTCTGTAGCTTCTCTTTGAGGTCATTGCATCATAAGCATCAGCTACGCCGATAATACGGGCCATCTCAGGTATATCATTACCCTTGAGTCCCTCCGGATAGCCGTGTCCGTCATATCTCTCGTGGTGATAATGTGCACCGATGCTGAGATACGGCGATTCGCCTATATTTTTGAGAATGTCATTTCCTATTACCGGATGCTGCTTGATATATGCAAACTCCTCATCTGTCAGCTTTCCGTCCTTGTTTATGATCTGGTCAGGCACTCCGATCTTGCCGACATCATGCAGCAGTCCGGCAAAATACACCTGTTCACATTCCTCCGGCGATTTGCCGGCAGCCTCCGCGATCTTTTTTGAATATTCCGCGACCCTGGTCGAATGTCCGTGAGTATATTTATCCTTGGCATCTATCGCGTTGGCAAGAGCCTCAGCAGTCTCCTCGAACAGAGTATGTATGCGTCTCTGCTCATCCTTATAATGCTCTATTTCCTTGGCCTTTGTCTCCTCTACCGTATCGTTAAGGTCTATAAGAGCAAATATGTAGATGAGCACCACCATGCCTACCAGACAGATATTGGTAAGTGAAAGTCCGTATGCGAAGAACTGGATCACGCTGGCAACAAGAGGGATCACGCTGTACAGTATCAGCGATTTCGTGATAAGCGGCCGGAGAAGATTGCGGTGCTTCATCACAACGGACATCTGTATGAGTATTATCGCTATTGGTATCACATAGCAAATGGGATACCATGTATTCCTTTGATAGCGGTTCATCGCATCAAATGTATAGTACATCCCGGTAAACTGGGAAATCACCAGCAATACTATGCCCACAGTAAACATGATCTCGTTGATACGAATGCCCAAAGGAAGCTCTGAGAGGCCGCCTTCATTCCTTAAGAGATCCCCGATATACAGATTGAGTGAATGGATAAGATACAGAGTCAATACAAACACCATAAAATTACTGATGCGCACCATCCAGAAGCTCATCTCGCCCGTATGGCCTCTGTACAGATAAGCCAGACGATCGAAAACAAGCAGAAATCCGGCGATGAACTGCATCAGAGCCATTATCCTCCGCCTTTTTACCGAAAGAGTCCTTGTCTGCAGCGTAAGCAGAACGAGAACAAAGCACCCTCCGGCGAGCAGCATCATAATATTCAGTTGTATTGATATTACATTATTCACTGAAAAAGTTCCCTCTCCGGTAGTAGTCAGATTCTTGTCTCTTTAACCATATGATTATACAGTTTCGAAAAGATTCGTGTAAAGATAATTCTTTCTTTTTTACGGCAAAATAAATGCGGGAGAACACCGTCTCCCGCTGTATGCCGCAAAAAGCTCATATGTTTCAGCGACTATTTGTCATGTTCGTTCATCCACTTGATCAGCTCTACGCAGTAGTCATCGTGTCTGTCAACGAAGCATGTGTGTCTTGCTCTCTCCCAGAGTATCCACTTTGATCCCTTGATTCCGTCGTGCATAGTCTTTGCGACGAGCGGCGAGCAGAGGTCGGAAATGCCGCTCATGATGAGTGACGGTACTTCGATCTCGCCGAGTCTGTCAACATACTCAAAGTCCTTAAGTGTTCCTGTAGGCGCGAACTCGTTTGGTCCCCAGCCTTCAACATATGCCTCTCCGCCGGATTTCTTAGGTCTTGTGCAGCACTCAGGAGCATCCTCTCCGAGCCAGTAGTTGCAGTATCTGTCCATGTACTCGTTTACTGCTTCGTTGTATGCGTCACCTGTGAAATCGCCTGTCTCAAGGGCGTGATTGATAGCGTCCTGCATATCCTGAGGCATCATCTTGATCCTGCGGAGTCCTTCTCTCTCCCACAGGCTGCTTGACGGATGTCCGCTCGAAATGATAAAGCTCTTTACGCCGTCAAGGTGATCCTTATAGTCGATGCCGTAAGCGATCTGCATCATGCCGCCCCATGACTGTCCGATGATGTGGCACTCATCGAGTCCGAGATATTCTCTCAGTGCGAAGAGCTCTTTCATCCATACGTCGAGGTTCCAGAGCTCAGGATGTCCGTCAAGATACGAATTGCCGCATCCGATCTGGTCATACATAACGATCATTCTCTGGTCGTCATCAGCAACATTGTCGAGCACCTCATAGTAGTTATGAGTCGATCCAGGTCCGCCGTGGAGACAGATCAGCGGCGCCTTGCCGTTGCCCTTATACTCTTCTCCGACGATGCGGTAATAAGTCTTGAATCCGAGATACGGCATATAGCCTTCAGTGATTTTAGCCATTTCTGTATACCTTCCTTAATAACTTTATTATTTTGCAGTCATCCCGCAAACACATGCAGACCGGTCTGCAGGGGCAAACCGGTCCGCCTGTTTTATTCAGATTAGTTCTCAGGAACTACGATGATCTCATCCTTAGGATAAACGTTCAGTCTCTCGCATCCATCCTCAGTGACGATAACGATATCCTCGATACGAACGCCGATTCCCTCGTCATACAGATAGATACCAGGCTCTACCGAGAATGCCTGACCTACCTCGATGATCTCGTCGTTTACGAGAGAAACATCGCCTACCTCGTGATCCTCAAGACCGATCGAGTGACCTGTTCTGTGTGTGAAGTACTCGCCGTAGCCCATTTCTGTTATGTAGTCTCTGCAAGCCTTGTCAACGTCGCTCATCTTAGCGCCCGGCTTAGCTGCTGCGATACCTCTCTTGTTAGCCTCGAGAACGATGTTGTAGATCTCCTTCTGTCTCTCGCTTACCTCGCCGATGAAGACAGTTCTTGTCATATCGGAAGCGTAGTTCTTCCACATTCCGCCGATGTCAAGGATAACGCAGTCGCCGTGCTTGCCCTTGCTGTCATCTGTGATGTGATGAGGATCAGCAGCGCCCTTTGCGTAAGCTGTGATAGGATCGAAGGAAGGACCCGAGAATCCCTCTTCCTTGAGAAGCTCGAGGCACTTGGCGTTGAGTTCTCTCTCTGTAAGACCCTTTGCTGCCCATGGGATCAGCTTGTCCATTACCTTGTCGAGCTTAGCGCCGGACTCTCTCATAGCCTGCTTCTCGCCCTCGTCCTTGATCTGACGTACCTTGTCTACGATGATGGAATCGTTGCGGTATTCGCTGCCGCCGCCGAGCTCCTGCAGTCTCAGCAGGAATTTAGCCGGCCAGTTCTTGTCGACTCCGATAGGAGCGGTCTTGTCTACGAACTGCGCGAGAACTTCGCATCCGTCCTCGATGTCGTCATAATATGTGATAGGAACTCCGAGATCCTCTGTCTGCGGGAAGAGCTTGTTGATCACGAAATGATCATCGCCGTTCACATTGATGTACAGAGCGTGGAATCTCTCACCCGGAAGGATCCACTTGCCTGTCAGATAGAAGATGGCTACAGGGTCCGAAATGACCATCTGCGGCATTCCCTGTTCCTGCATCTTAGCTTTGATTCTGTTAAGTTTGTTGGTGTCCATTGTCTTTACCTCTTATAAA
>JAFRGH010000043.1 GCA_017433945.1 Mogibacterium sp.
TGAAGTAAAACTAATCAAAGAAAAAGTGCTTGAGGCAAATGATGAAATACATAAGCTGAGAGAGGAATACGAAAAAGAGTTCAAGATCAGAAGAAACGAAGTACAAAAATCCGAAAGAAGGATACTCCAGAAGGAGGAAAACATCGACCGGAAGCTCGAGAATATCGAGAAGCGTGAGAACGGTCTCACCAAGAGAGAGCAGTCGATGAACGAAAAGCACAAGGAGATCGATGCTTACATCGCCAAACAGGTAGCGGAGCTGGAGCGTATCTCAGGTTATACCAGAGATGAGGCGAAGGAGATACTGCTGCAGGAGGTCGAGGCTGACATCCGCAAGGACGCGTCGGACATGATCGTAAGGATCGAAAATGAAGCCAAGGAAGAGGGCGATAAGAAGGCGAGAGAAATCATCACTAATGCCATACAGAGATATGCCGCTGATCAGGTTACTGAGAGCACTGTATCTGTTGTCAGTCTTCCAAATGACGATATGAAGGGCCGTATTATTGGTCGAGAGGGCCGTAATATCAGGGCTATCGAAACCCTGACAGGCGTGGATCTGATTATCGATGATACTCCTGAGGCTGTTATCCTGTCGGGATTCGATCCTGTCAGGAGAGAGATCGCAAGGATCGCTCTCGAGAAACTGATCGTAGACGGACGTATTCATCCGGCAAGGATCGAAGAGATGGTCCAGAAGGCGACAAAGGAAGTCAATACGATCATCAAGGAAGAGGGCGAGCGTGCCTGCTTTGAGACCGGCGTTCACAATCTGCATCCTGAACTGGTGAAGCTGCTCGGAAGACTCAAATACAGAACTTCCTACGGGCAGAACGTTCTCCAGCATTCGATCGAGGTCGCTACGCTGGCGGGAATGATGGCTGATGAGCTTGGACTTGATCCGAAGCTGGCCAGAAGGGGCGGACTGCTCCACGATATAGGCAAGTCGATCGACCACGAGGTAGCAGGAACTCACGTGGAGATCGGAGTCAATATCTGCAAGAAATATAAAGAATCCTGGAAGGTCATCAACGCTGTTGAGTCGCATCACGGCGATGTTGAAGCTACGACACTTGAGTCGATGCTCGTAGGTGCAGCGGATGCGCTCAGCGCGGCGAGACCGGGAGCGAGAAGAGAAACTCTTGAATCCTACATCAGGAGACTTGAGAATCTTGAGCAGATCGCAAACAGCACCAAGGGCGTAGACAAGTCATATGCGATACAGGCAGGCCGCGAGATACGCGTTGCCGTCAAGCCTAATCAGGTCAAGGATGACGAAGTGCCTATGCTGGCAAGAGAAATCGCAAAGAAGATCGAGGCTGAGCTTGAATATCCGGGCCAGATCAAGGTCAACGTGGTCAGAGAGACCAGAGCAACTGAATACGCTAAGTAAGATGTACTATTTGAGGCTCCTCTTCCGGAGGAGCCTTTCTACGGTTCAGCGAAGCGGCCGAAAAGGGTTTCGCGCATACCGCATAGCGGATTTGGGAGCAATTAGCAATTGTGGAATTGTAAATACTCTTGTATAAGGGAAAATGAAAAAATAAGTAAATATGGCTAGCTTAATATATCTTGATAACAGCGCAACAACAAGACAATACGATGAAGTGACGGAGCTGATGTATCAGACTGCGAAGAATACTTACGGCAATCCGTCGTCGCTGCATTCGCTTGGCTTTGAAGCTAACAATATGCTGACTGACGCGAGGAGGGACATCGAAGCGCTGATGAATCCCGGAGGAGAGGTCATTTTCACTTCCGGAGGGACAGAGAGTGACAACATGGCTCTTGTTTCGACTGCGCGCAAGCTCAAAAGACGCGGGAGGAGGATCATCACAACAGCAGTGGAGCATCCTGCTGTGCTTGAGACATGCAGGAGGCTGTCCGAGGACGGCTTTGAAGTGATCTATGCAGGAGTCGATGAAAAAGGCCTTGTAAATACGGAGGAGATCAGGCAGGCTCTGAGCGATGATACAATAATGGTATCCGTTATGACTGTTAATAATGAGAGCGGCACTGTCCAGCCTGTAAATGAGATCAGCCGCATGATTCGTGAGTATAACAAGTCGCACGGGTCAGGGATAGTCTTCCATACCGATGCTGTTCAGGCATTCGGAAAGCTGCGCATGTCGGGAATAAATGCGGATCTCATATCTGTCAGCGGTCACAAATTCCACGGTCCGAGGGGCGCAGGATTCCTGTATATGCGTAAGGACCTGAAGCTCCCCGCGTTCATAACAGGAGGCGGACAGGAAAATCATTATCGTTCATCTACCGAAAATCTGCCGGGAATCGCAGGAATGGCGCTGGCAGCTAAGATATCGTACGAGGATATCGATACGAAGATGCAAGAAATGAGCGAGGTCAATGATTATCTGTACAAGGGCCTTACAGCGGAGCTCAGGGATATTGTTCTGAACGGAGCTGAAAATCTCGGATGGAGCGTTGATAATGAAGTCATGAGGGGAGCGAGATGCCCTGCTGTGCTGAATATCACATTCAAGGGTACGAGAGGCGAGGTCCTTCTTCACACTCTTGAGCAGGACGGGATATTTGTTTCCACCGGATCTGCCTGCGCTTCGCATAAGACGGGCGACAGCCACGTGCTGAGCGCTATGGGCCTCGATCATAAGGCAATCGAGGGTGCTATAAGGTTCAGCTTCTCTGAATTCAATACCATTGAAGAAATGGATGTGGTCATTGACAGAGTCAAGGCTGCCGTCAACAGATTCCGCAGGCTGGGAAGCTTTCGATGATATACACTCGTACAACTATATATTAAATACTATTTGATCAGAGGAGAAACCGTTTTGGAAAAGAAATTATATATCGTCAGATGCGGTGAAGTCGCTCTCAAAGGCATGAACAAGCCTTATTTTGAAAGGATACTGCTTGAGAGAGTCCGCAAAGCGATCGAATGCTATGAGGATGCCGAGGCAAGATGGATAGACGGCCTTATGTTCGTAAGGGTTCCTGCAGATATCCCGGAGGATGATGTTATCGGCAGATGCGTCAGAGTATTCGGTGTGGCTTCTGTAAGCCCTGCTATCGAGGCTCCTAAGGATATCAATGAGATCGGACGCCTTGCAGCTGAATACATGATGCAGCTGATAGAAGAGGAAGGCGTCAGGACATTCAAGGTCAAGGGCAAGAGAGCTGACAAATCCTTTGCGGTGCAGTCCCCTGAGATCGGCAAGCAGGTCGGAGCAATAATTCTCAAAACCTGCAAGGTCCTGAGCGTAAACGTGCATGAGCCCGATGTGCTGCTGACCGTGGATGTGAGACGCGAGGGCGCATATATTTTCCGTGATAAGATCAAGGGCTTCGGAGGACTGCCTCTCGGCACCAACGGCAGAGGAATGATACTTATGTCCGGCGGCATAGACAGCCCTGTCGCTGCGTTTATGATGGCCAAAAGGGGCATGAGCATAGAGGCTGTTCATTTTCACTCATATCCATATACGAGCCAGAGAGCTCAGAAAAAGGTTGAGGATCTCGTCAAGGTGCTTGCGGGCTACATGGGTACGATAAGGATGCATGTAGTGAATCTGCTGCCTATACAGGAACAGATAGTGCAGAACTGCCCTGAGGATGAGACTACTCTGCTTGTCAGAAGGTTCATGATGAGGATAGCCGAGGAGATCGCTGTCAGGAATCACAATATGATGCTGATAACAGGAGAGGATCTGGGCCAGGTGGCAAGTCAGACGGCAGAAGCTCTTGTCGTTACCGATTCTGTCGTAAAAATGCCTGTCATGAGGCCGCTTATTGCTATGGACAAGGTGGATATCATGGATAAGGCTCGCGAGATCGGCACATATGATATCTCGATACAGCCTTACGAGGACTGCTGCACGGTATTTTTGCCGAAGCATCCTGTGACGAAGCCTAAGCTCGAGCGCATCGAAAAATCCGAGTCGGCACTCGATGTACAGGCTCTTGTCGACGCTGCAGTCGCGGCCGAAGAGATAATCGAAATTCGTCCTTGACAGGAAAGATGCAAAATGGTAGCATTTGCGGGTAAAGCGTTGACGAGGACAGTAAGTGCATTATAAGGGTCTAAAGAGAGGAATGGGTGCTGTGATCATTCCGGCCCGGATGCGCCGAACACCACCTCTGAGCGGCACCAATCCTGCCCGCCTTGGCAGCGTCAAAAGCCTCAAAAGAGTGCCGGGTGGGAATACTCAGCCGGAAGATGGGTGGAACCACGAATACTCAGAATATTCAATTGATTGTATAATCAGATTTGTATCAACCGAGTATGCGTCCCTTCTGACATTTTAAGTCGGAGGGGACTATTTTTTGTTCCTTACGGATCAGGGCAGTATCTGAGACGGATGAAACATATCCGATATCTGCCATATCAAAAAAAGGAGGAAGAGAAATTGATCATCACATTAAAGGACGGAAGCAAAAAGGAATACGCTGAGCCGATGTCGGCATATGATATCGCGAGAGACATCAGCGACGGTCTGGCAAGAGTTGCCTGCATCGCTGAGATCGACGGTAAGACATGCGATCTGAGAACCATGGTCGACCACGACTGCGAGCTCAATATCCTCACATTTGATTCGGACGAGGGAAAGCGCGCATACAGACACACATGCTCTCATGTACTGGCTGAGGCTGTAAAACACCTCTATCCGGAAGCAAAGCTCGCTATCGGACCATCGATAGACAACGGATTCTACTACGATTTTGACATGCCGCCTCTTACAAGGGAGGATCTCGACAAGATCGAGGCAGAGATGAAGAAGATCATCAAAAAGGGCGACAGACTCGAATACTTTGAGATGCCGAGAGAAGAGGCTATCAAAATGTATCAGGAAAAGGATGAGCCTTATAAAGTCCAGCTGATCGAGGATCTGCCTGAGGATGAGCCAATCTCGTTCTACAAGCAGGGCGATTTTGTCGAGCTCTGCGCGGGACCTCACATCATGAGCACGAAGCCTATCAAGGCTTTCGCCCTGACATCGAGCTCCGGAGCTTACTGGAGAGGCGATGAGCATAACAAAATGCTGACACGTATATACGGCACGGCATTTACAAAAAAGGATGACCTGAACGAGTACCTCGAGTACCTCGCTGACATCAAGAACCGCGACCACAACAGACTCGGCAGAGAGATGGATATCTTTACGACTGTCGATGTCATCGGTCAGGGCCTGCCTCTCTTCATGCCTAAGGGAACCAAGATCATACAGAAGATGCAGAGATGGATCGAGGATCTCGAGGAATACGACTGGGGATATGTCCGCACCAGGACTCCTCTTATGGCTAAGTATACTCTCTACAAGATCTCGGATCACTGGTATCACTACAAGGACGGCATGTTCCTGCTCGGATACGACAATATGGATGATCTGATGTCCGCTGAGGACCGCTCGGCAGAGATACACGGGGTGCAGGATCTCAAGCTGATCGAGAACGACCCGGACAGCGATGTTCTGGCGCTTCGTCCTATGACATGCCCGTTCCAGTACTATGTGTACAAGGCGCGTCAGAAGAGCTACAGGGACCTGCCTTACAGGATGGGCGAGACCTCGACGCTGTTCAGAAATGAGCAGGCAGGCGAGATGCACGGCCTCACGAGAGTGCGTCAGTTCACGATTTCCGAAGGACACCTGGTAGTAGCTCAGGATCAGCTCGAGGAGGAGTTCAAGGGCTGCGTAGAGCTTGCGAAATACTGCCTGACAACTCTCGGTCTCGAGGGTGATGTTACATATCGTCTGTCAAAATGGGATCCTGAGCACGCGGAGAACTACCTCGGTACAGCCGAGGAATGGGACCGTGTCGAGGGCTTCATGAGAGACATCCTGACTGATATAGGCCTCGAGTTCAAGGAGGCTGCCGGCGAAGCCGCTTTCTACGGGCCTAAGCTCGACATTCAGGCAAAGAACGTATACGGCAAGGAGGATACGATGATCACCATACAGATCGATACCTTCCTCGCTGAGCGTTATGACATGTACTATATCGACAGGGACGGTCAGAAGAAACGTCCGTATATAATCCACAGAACGTCCATCGGATGCTACGAGCGTACTCTCGCATGGCTTATCGAGCACTACGCGGGAAATCTGCCGACATGGCTCTGCCCTGAGCAGGTGCGTATACTGCCTATTTCGGACAAGGTCGCTGATTACGCCGAGGAGGTCCGCAAGGCTCTCCGCAAAAATGGCGTAGACGTAACTGTGGATACCGACAGCGAGCGTATCGGATACAAGATCCGCCGCGCGCAGATGGAGAGAGTTCCGTACATGCTGGTCATCGGCGCGAAGGAGGCAGAGGACGGCAATGTTTCGGTAAGATCGAGATATGCGGGAGACGAGGGCGTCAAGCCACTTGATGAATTTATTGCTGACATCTGCGAAGAGATCAGCACAAAGGCTATACGCAAGATCGAGAAGAAGGACGCGTAGGACTATTAGGTATAGTGTTGGCGGGCCAAAAATGATACAATATATCCGGTCGGTCATTCCGGCCGGATAATTATGTAAGCATTTAATTAAGAGGTAAGATCCAATGAGTGTAAAATACAAGAGAGTCCTTATCAAGATCAGCGGAGAGGCGCTGGCCGGTGATGACAAATTCGGTGTAAACGCAGCTATGACTGAGGCTGTTGCAAAGCAGATCAAGGAGATACACGATGCGGGTGTAGAGGTAGCTGTTGTATGCGGCGGGGGCAATTTTTTCCGCGGCAGGACGGGCGAGAATATCGACAGACCGACTGCTGACTATATGGGAATGCTGGCGACCGTAATGAACGGTCTGGCTCTGCAGGATTCGCTGCTTTCGGTTGGCTGTGAGGCCAAGCTGATGACGGCTATAGAGATCAGAGATATGGCAGAGGGATACGCCAGGCGCAAGGCCCTCGATTATCTCGATGAGGGCAAGGTCGTCGTATTCGGGGGCGGAACAGGCAGCCCTTTCTTCACTACAGATACTACTGCTGCTCTCAGGGCTGCGGAGATCGGTGCTGACGTGCTGCTTCTGGCCAAGAATATCGATGCTGTTTATTCGGATGATCCAAAGAAGAATCCGGATGCTGAGAGATATACGGATCTTACTTATATGGATATCATTGATAAGGATCTCAAGGTCATGGATCTCACGGCGGCTACGCTGTGCAAGGATACAGGAACGAAGATATATGTATTTGCGCTCGCTGAGGAAGGCAATCTGATGAAGGTCATAAACGGCGAGAATGTTGGAACACTGATAATAGCCTCTCGGAATCTTGAGGCTTAGAGAGCTGATCCAAGAAGATCAGCACGAACATTGACAAGTGAATACTATCCGAGACAACAAAAGAGCTTGAAAGCGAGAAGAAAAACAAAAAAGAGCGCACAAATCGACCCGAA
>JAFRGH010000044.1 GCA_017433945.1 Mogibacterium sp.
ATTCAAACGGAGATATAAACATTGTCTATAAGTTCGGATGTGAGCTTCAGCGCAAGAGGATAGAATGCGCTCTCATGATGGCAGTGGCGCGCAGCGAAGAATAATGGTAAAATTAAATTTAATCATTCGGGGAGGAGCGGCATGAGAACAGCAATACTTGCATCTAAGAACAAAAATAAGATACGCGAGATCAGCGCTATTCTTGAGAAATACGGACTCAGGGTCATATCCCGCGACGATGCCGGTCTGCCGACAGACGATATAGAAGAGACCGGCACGACCTTTGAGGAGAACTCAGAGATTAAAGCGCGAGCGATATATGACATGATCAGGAGCGATGACAGCTTTGCAGAGTACCTTGACAGCCCGGTCATTGCCGACGATTCCGGGCTGATGGTCGACGCGTTCGGCGGAGCGCCGGGAGTGTACAGCGCAAGATACGCGGGCGAAGGCTGCACCTATGATGACAACAATGTCAAGCTTCTTAAAGAAATGAGCGGCGTGCCTTCGGATGATCGCGGCGCGCGCTTTGTGACTGTGATAACACTGATATATCCGGATGCGGATGGAGTACCGGATGGAGCCGTGCTTAAGGACGGCGCTTATGTGCTGACTGCAAGAGGCGAATGCCCGGGGCATATCACAGAGGAGACCAGAGGCGGCAAGGGCTTCGGCTTTGATCCTCTCTTCATGGCTGACGGCTATGATATCACCTTTGCGGAAATGGAGCCTGAGCAAAAGAATTCCATCAGTCACAGGGCAAGAGCTCTTAATGAGCTCGAAAGGATGCTGGGCTGAGATGAGAACGGCAGGATGTTAAAGTATCCATCGGCTTGACGGAACAGGATATCTTATGAGTGATTTCTGGCGTAATACGGTAACGGATAATAATGACGGTAAAAAGCTCCACCTGACATGGAAAAGGATGAAAAAGGTCTGCTTCCATCTGTGGAGGCAGTTTGATGACCCCTATTATGCCGGCTTTGCCGCTCAGATAGCTTATTATTTCTTCATGTCATCGGTTCCGATGCTGATCGTACTGACGCAGGTGCTCGGTATATTTGATATCTCGATGGATTTCATCAGATACTGGCTGGGTCAGCATCTGTCGAGGCAGATGGGAAGTTTTATCAAGACTCTGATCTCGGCATCGTCATCAGCGACCGCGACGAATACGATCATGATAATACTTGCCGTGTGGTCCGCTTCATCGCTGGCTTTTTCACTTTCGAGACTGACGACATATACGCTGAGCTACGGCAGATACAGGTTTAATTTTTTTACTGAGAGAGCCAAAGCGGTGCCGATAGCTATGCTGTCTATTCTGACTGCGGCGCTGGCTCTCATAGCGTATGTATACGGAGAGACCATAGCAAAAAGAGTATTCCATAACGAGCTGGCCGTATCTCTGATCGGCGAACTCAGGACTCCGCTGATGGGACTCTTATTCTTTGTCATGATACTGGCAAATTACTATCTGCTTCCGAGGATAAGAGTACCTCTCAGAGCGGTGCTTCCGGGCTCAGTAGTCGCCACTGTCGGCATACTGGCCGTCACGTGGGGATACTCGGAATATACTGCAAGAGCAGTGAACCACAACCTGCTCTACGGGGCGTTTTCGAGCATCGTTGCCATGATGCTGTGGTTCTATCTGATCAGCTGGGTGCTGTGCATAGGCATGATGTTCAACAAATCATGGGATATACACATGCGCCGGGGCAGGCTGACGCCGGCTAAGATCAAGGAATATCTCATAAGGCAGTACGGCGACAACGGCGAGGAGATGTTCAATAAGCTCATAATCGGTGAATACGACATGGAGGACAGATCGCTTGACAGTATAGCAGTCAGATTCTCCCGCAAATTCGATCCGGGTTATGCAGAAAAGCGTGAAAGAGAGATACAGGCGCTCAAGGAAGAGAGACGCATAAGGCTCAGGATAGAAAAAGAGATAGAATCAGAACTCGAAAACGGCGGTTCGGACGAGGATGAAGCTTCAGATAGTGAAAGGGAAAAATGATGAACGACAATAATCAGCTCAATATTCAGATCGATGAACAGATCGTAAAAAGAAAAAAGCTGCTGTTGATCATGAATCCCAAAGCGGGGATCATGCTGGCTCCGAAATATCTTTCGGAGATAATACAGCGCTTTTCCGACGCCGGTGTTTTGACTCAGGTGCTGATGACTGCAGGAGGAGGCGATGCCCGCAATTTTGCGGCATGGTATGGAGCTGACGCGGATCTGATCGTTGTTTCCGGCGGCGACGGTACTCTCAACGGGGTGATCGACGGGCTGATGCTTGCCGGTCTTGAGACTCCGATAGGATATATCCCTGCGGGATCAACCAACGACTTTGCCAATTCCATAGGGCTTCCGTCGACTATATTCGACTGTGTCGATACCATAATCAACGGATCGCCGGTACATCTCGACATAGGAGATTTTAACGGCAGATATTTCAGCTATGTCGCGAGCTTCGGGGCGTTTACCTCTACGAGCTATTCTGTACCGCAGAACATCAAGAATATACTCGGACATACGGCATATGTGCTTGGAGGTATCAGGGATGTACTGTCTATCAAATCGGTCCATGCTAAGGTGACGGCTGACAAGGGTACGCCTAACGAATTGATAGTCGAGGGCGATTATGTGTTCGGAGCTGTCTGCAACTCTAAATCGGTCGCGGGCATACTCAAGCTTGACAAGCTCGATGTGGATATGAACGACGGGCTGATGGAGGTACTGCTTGTCAGGATGCCAAAGGATCCTATAGCGCTGAATGACATAGTTGTCAATATGCTCGGAGGAACGCTCGCATCGAATCAGATTGAGTTTTTCTCGGCTAAGGACATAGATGTCGAGATAGATCCGGGGACACACTGGACCCTCGACGGAGAGTATGAGGAAGGCAGGGATGTATGCAATATCACTACCGTCAGATCGGCCATAACACTGATAAAGTGAAAGGAGATAATGAAAAATGTTAAAGGAGTTCAAAGAGTTTATCAGCAGAGGAAATGTAATGGATATGGCTGTCGGTATCATCATCGGCGGAGCGTTCACAGCTATCGTGACCGCGCTTGTGGATAATATACTGATGCCTGTCATCGGAGCGATCACAGGCGGCCACAGTGTTGAGGACATGGCTATCAAGGTCGGTAATGCCGCTATCGGATACGGCGCTTTCCTCCAGGCAATAATCGATTTCCTGCTGGTCGCGTGGGTGCTGTTTATGATAATCAAGGCTCTGAACAAGGCTAAGGCTGCAGTGATAAAGGAAAAAGAGGAAGCACCTGCGGAACCTGAACCTGTGCCTGAGGATATCGCTCTTCTTACGGAGATCAGAGATCTGCTGAAAAAATAAGGGACAGATGGAAGACAGTTCTATAAAGAAAAAAGAAGCTGCCGGGCTGCGTGCATATCAGAAAAAGTCTCTTGCAGCAAGAGCTGCAGGAGCTTTGCTGGCGCTCGCAGCAGCAGGCATAGCGGGGTATCTGGGAAAGAAAGCAGGACAAAAATAGCATGAAGCTTTATCTTGATGACTGGCGCACGGCGCCGCGCGGGGATGGCTTTGCTGCTGCAGACAATTATGCCGATTTCCTTGCACTTGTTGACCGGTACAGGGACTGCATAGAGCTGGCGGATCTCGATTACGATCTCGGCTATGACAGCCTGTTCACCGGTTTTGATGCGCTGAAATACATGAAGAAACATGACATCAGACCGAAACACATTAATGTGCATTCGACTCACATCAGCGGTCGTGAAAAGATGCTGAGGTTCGCGACCGCAAATATTCCCGATTCTGTCGTGACAGGATGGGCAAGCGACTATTGAGTCGATGCATCAGAAATAAAGAGAGGAGACGACAATGATAGTATCTTTACTTGCGATACTTGCTGTGATATATATAATCCTTAAGGTCCTGAACACCA
>JAFRGH010000045.1 GCA_017433945.1 Mogibacterium sp.
CGCACAGGCATCTTCTCCTGAGGATCGATTATAAGGGTGAGACAGTCTGTCTCCTGTGTAAGGCCTTTGAGCCTTGTCAGCGCTGCAGTATCTGAGAGCGTTGTAGGGATCGGCGAGACCGCAACATAACCCGCCGCGCACCAGTCGATATCATAGCGCATATTGTCGTCTAAATAGTCCGCGCCGCCGGTCATCTGATAATTTCCGTTCTTTTTCTTTTCAAAGAAAAACCTTATCCCGTAACCGCGCGGAGCTGTCTCCGCTACCCGCATTCCTTTGATTTCCCATGAAGGAAGGTCCGGCGCATTCACGCTCAGGATGATCCCCGGGTCTATCTGCATAGACATCTCCATCAGCTGCGGCAGAAGACCGACCAGATAATCGAAATGCTCAACATCCATACCGCCCTGTCCTCCTACGGACAAAGCTATCGATCTGATACCGTTTATAGCGCCTTCCCTTGCGCCTGCTACAGTCCCCGAATAATATGCCGCAAGACCGGTATTGAATCCCAGATTGATGCCGCTTATGACAAAGTCCGGCGTGATGCCTTCTTCGTACTCCAGATAGTCGATCGCCCACATCACGCAGTCAGCCGGTGTACCGTCGAGCTCCCATGCTGCCCCAGCTCCCTTCACGTCGCTCACCTGCGGAGTGACCTCGCGCAGGAATGTGATGCTGTGGCTCTTTCCGCTCTGCTGATCGGCAGGCGCAACAACATATACATCAGCGTGCTCCGACAGTGCGTCCACAAGGATCCTGAGCCCATGAGCATCTATCCCGTCATCATTGGTGACCAGTACCTTCGGCATATTGATTTCCTTAATGTGTTTTTTCATTTCGCCGCCTCTAATCCTGCTCTTGCTGTAGTGCGGATGTCTCCGTCCGACAGCACGAACACGCCTTCTATGCCATCCTGTTCTTCTATGAGTTTCATCCCCTCGTCAGCGCCTTTTATCAGACATATAGTGCTGAGAGCGTCAATGTCGCCCGAGCGTCCCTTGTCTGCGATGAGCGTCACCGCATCGAGGTCTGTTTCGACCGGCCAGCCTGTCCCGGTGTTAAGGATGTGATGATATTTCTTTCCGTCTACTTCAATCTGCCTCTCATATACTCCGGATGTAACCAGAGTCTTGTCTCTGGCATCTATCTTTCCGATTATCTCGGTACGGTCGCTGAACGGTGTCTCAACTCCGATGGCAAAATCGTCCTCATCGGTCTTGCCCCCGATGCAGATCATGTTTCCGCCGAGATTGATCACAGCTGAAACAACGCCTTTGCTCTCCAGGAGCTCAGTCATCCTGTCTCCTATCCACCCTTTTGCGATCCCGCCAAGATCGAGTTTGGTTTCAGGATCGGTAAGCCTGACCCTGTTGCCCTCGATGGCGATGTTCCGGTAGTTTATATGCTTCACGGCTTCTGCCAGCGCTTCTTTATCAGGCACCTTCGCCTCGCCCTCAGGCGCGTGAAAGTCCCACTGCTCCGTTACACCGCCTACCGTTATATCGAAACTGCCGTCAGACATGTTTGAGTACTCCATACCCTTCTGGATGAGCTCGCGTGTATATTCGCTCACGTCGACCCATTCGCCTTTTGCATCGTTGAGTCTGCTGATGTCGGAATCCCTGCGCGTGCGGCTGATCTTTGACTCGAGGTCGCTGCACAGATCGAATGCTTCAGCTATCGCTGCATTCGCCTCATCGCTCATCTCCGCTGCAGGTTTCACTTCGCCCTGTCCGTCCGTCATGCGGTATATGGAGATGCTGCAGACGGTATCGAGATAATAGCCGTCACCCATCACAGGTTCAGAGACAGTCCCTGATGTTCCGCTGCAGCCGGCAAGCATTATGATCACTCCTGCCAGCAGAATGGTATTCAGTTTTTTCAGAGCGTGCGTCATGCGGGCGGTTATCCTTTCAACGGCTTACATGGTATACTTATTTTATGAAACAGTTCATACGGAAAGCAGACATAATACTTTTCATAGTGCTGGTCATGATCGGGCTGGCGGCTTCTGCTGCGCTCACACTTACACATGTTGAGCCGGGAAGCAGTGCCAGGGTCATCATCGAATCGGGCGGCGATCTCTATGCCAGATACCCTCTCGCTGAGGACCGCACTGTTGTCGTGCCTGCACCGAAACAGACTGCTGTCGATGCTCCTGCGGCAGATCCCGGTGACACAGCTTCCGCACAGTACGACTATTATAATGTGGTCGTTATAAGCGGAGGCACGGTGTCAGTTACCGAGGCATCATGCAAGAACCAGGTGTGTGTAAAGCACGGAGCTATCTCAAGGCCGGGCGAGAGCATCGTATGCCTGCCGAACCGGCTTGTAGTCCGCATTGAAAACGGCTCAGAGGAAGGAGGCGGCTATGACTCAGTCACCTCGTAAGACCTCAGGCCGCAAGGTTCTCAGCGCATCATTTATTGCCAGAGTCGGTCTCATGGCTGCGCTGGCTCTGATCTTTTCGTATGTTGAAGCCATTATACCATATAATCCGGGCGTTCCCGGAATCAAACTTGGCATAGCGAATGTTGTTACAGTAGTCGCACTGTATAAATTCGGCGCTAAGGATGCCGCAGCAGTCAGCGTCATC
>JAFRGH010000007.1 GCA_017433945.1 Mogibacterium sp.
CGCCTTCGAGTTCAACAAGGGCTTTTGCCTTTGAGATTGCGTCTTCGGCTGTCATGACTTCGTGCTCGCTCTCGCGGCGGAGCTTGTACTCTACCTTGCCTTCGCCTGCGAGCTTGCCGACTGTGATCCTTACCGGGATACCGATGAGGTCTGCGTCGTTGAACTTGACACCAGGTCTCTCGTCACGGTCGTCTACCATTACCTCAACGCCGAGGGCCTCGAGCTTCTTTTCGATGTCATAGGCGAGGGCCAGCTGTGTCTCGTCCTTGGATTTGACTACTGTTACGATTACGTGATACGGAGCTGTAGCTACAGGCCATATGATTCCCTTGTCATCGTGGTGCTGCTCTACGATGGCCTGCATTGTTCTTGTGATGCCGATTCCGTAGCATCCCATCCAGTACGGATGATCAACGCCGTTCTCGTCCTTGAATGTAGCATTCATCGAATCGGAATACTTGGTTCCCAGCTTGAATACCTGGCCGACCTCGATACCTCTTCTGAACTTGACCGGGTGGCCGCAGTGAGGACATGGATCGCCTTCCTGCAGGGTCTTGATATCTGTTATGATGTCGCCCTTGTAGTCTCTGCCGTAGCATACGCCGAGTATGTGGTGATCTTCCTTGTTGGCGCCTGCGCACATGTTGACTGTTCCTACGAGCTCAGAGTCGACTACTACGATGCAGTTCTTGAGTCCTACAGGGCCTGTGAATCCGCCTACGATACCTGTAACAGGTCCCATAGCGTTTTCATCCGCGAACTCGATGTAGTGCTCAGGAATATTAAGAGCGTTGACGAGCTTGATCATATTGACCTGTCTGTCGCCTCTGATGAATGCGGCTACATAGTCCTTTGGCTGCAGATCGTCATCATAGGTAACGAACATCAGAGCCTTGATGGATTTTTCTACAGGCAGGTTGAGGTAGTTGCAGACGTCTTCGATGGTCTTTGTTCCAGGTGTGTAGACCTCCTGCATCGGCTGCATTTCTTCCTCTACAGGCTTCTCGTCTGTGAACTCGGCTCTCTCTACTGTAGCTGCCATTCCGCAGTTATCGCAGTAGAGGATATCGGATTCGCCCCAGTCGGACAGCGCAGAGAACTCGTGGGACTTGCTGCCTCCGATAGGGCCGTTGTCAGCCTCAACTATCCTGTAGTCGAGGTCGCAGCGTGTAAATACCTTTTCATATGCGTGATACTGCCTCATGTACGCAACGTCCATATCCTCAGGCGTTGCATCGAAGGAATACGCGTCCTTCATGATGAACTCTCTTGTTCTCAGGAGGCCGTATCTCGGACGGGATTCGTCTCTGTACTTGAACTGGATGTGATAGAGAGAGAACGGAAGCTCTCTGTATGACGACCACTCCTTGCGGACGAAATCGGTGAATATCTCTTCGCATGTAGGGTTGAGGATAAAATCATTGCCGTTTCTGTCCTTGATCCTCCACAGCTCAGGTCCGTAAGCATACCATCTGCCGGTCTCCTGCCAGAGCTCGGCCGGGTTGACGTGAGGCATGTATATCTCCTGGCAGTCGATGTAGTCCATCTCTTCTCTTACGATCTGCTCGATCTTCCTGACGGTCCTCCATCCCAGCTTCGGATACATGTAGATTCCGGCTGCTTCCTGTTTGATCATGTTTGCTCTTACGAGCAGCTTGTGGCTTTCGAGCGCCGCATCTGCAGGTGCTTCTCTCAGAGTCTTAAGGTGGTTCTTGGATAATCTCATTATATGTTCTCCCTTCAATCTTTTCTTACAATTCTTATCTGATTCTATGCCTGTATTACATCTAAGCCTGTATCACAGCTCTATGCTGCAGGCGGCCATGGCGGCTATGCCCTCACCCCTGCCTGTGAATCCGAGCCTCTCTTCGGTCGTCGCCTTGACGTTGACCGCTGTCAGCGGTATACCGAGAGCCTCGGCCAGTCTGTTTCTCATTTCTTCTATGTACGGCGACAGCCTGGGCGCCTGCGCGATGATAGTCACATCGACATTGTTTATCTGTGCTGCTCCCTGCGCAGAAATTTCGTCGAGCATCGCTCTGACCCTGCGCAGCAGATCGATGGAATCCGCGCCTTTGTATCTGTCGTCATTATCCGGAAAATGTCTGCCTATGTCTCCCAGCGCGGCCGCTCCGAGCAGAGCGTCCATCAGCGCGTGGGCCGCGACATCGGCATCGGAATGTCCGTCAAGCCCTTTCTCATAGGGGACTGGAGTCCCGCATAGGATCAGGGCCCTTTCCGGGACAAGCCTGTGGACATCATAACCGGTACCCACTCGTGTAGCCATTACAGTTCCTTTCTATAGCTCATTTCTATAGGTCATTTCTATACGATGAATGATCGTTGAAGTCATTCTTCGATATTATATTGCATTACTCGCCCTGATTCAATGCATAAATGCGTTTATAGGCGTTCTTTTCACACTCTGCCGGAGAATAACCCGTACGCAGAGCGACATTATGCATACGAAGCAATCGCGAATGATAAACAGAAAAAAAGACCGAGGTCTTTATATGCACGATATCGATGCTATATATTGACCTCGACCATTTCGTCTGCTTCTTCCATTGTGTATCCGCCTGAGTAGATGAGTTCGCTTTCCAGTATCTGTTTGGCGGTGCTGAGGAGTTTTTTCTCCCCGGTCGACAGAGGTTTGGCTCTGTCCGCCCGTACAAGATTTCTGACGACCGCCGCAACCTCCATGATATCTCCGCTCTGCAGTCTCTCGGTATTCTCACGATACCGCTTGTTCCAGTTGGGATTCATCGGTTCCGTATCACCCTTGAGCACGGTCACAACATCGGGAATCAGACCTTTGTCAATAATAGGTCTTACACCGAGTTTTTCGCAGTTGTCTACGGGGACAGAGGCCTCCATGCGGCAGTACGGGAGCGAAACACTATAATAGAGACGAGACTCACCCAGGAAATCTTTTTCCTCGATATCGGTGATGATCCCGGCTCCGTACATCGGATAGACGATTTGTGCTCCGATCTCGAACATTGGGGACTCCTTGTTTTGATTCGAATACATTAACTATATTCAGCATTATATAGTGATTTCTTACAAAATGCAAGTGAACAAATTGTGAAATTATATCACTGCATAGTATACAATGTCAATAACGCATTTAAAAATGTCAATTTTCGTTGAATTTTGCTCTTTATATCATATCATATTGCAAATATCTAACTGAGTTTCGGATTTCAAACAATTTTATGCGCTTCAGCGATCACGAGCCGTCCCGCGGCCGTACGCGAGTCAACGAGTCAATGTGGACGAGTCAATGGGCGGGACGGTTCGTGAGTCAAAAAGAACCGTCTCCATTGACTTGTTAGCTCATCGCGAATGCGTGTTGCGGTCTGCTGCAGGCTGAGGGCTGAATTGTGCGGTGATATGTGTTATAATGATTTCCAAAAGTCATCCGGCGCTGCCATAAGGCAGAGACCGTTTATCTGCGGCGGCCGGGCGCCTTCGACAGAATTAAAGCGATTACTGACATTCGGAGGCATACGCCTTCGGTGGACAAAATACAGATCAGCACTATGCAGGGGTGGAATATGAAAAAGATCCTTATTGTAGATGACGAAGACAAGATCCGCGAGGTCATAAAAGAATACGCGGAGTTCAGCGGATACGAGGCGGAGGAGGCTGCCGACGGCATGAGCGCTATCGGAATGGTCAAGCTCAATGATTACGATCTCATCATCATGGATGTCATGATGCCTAAGCTTGACGGTTTCAGCGCGGTCAAGGAGATACAAAAGATTAAAAATATCCCTGTTATCATGCTCTCCGCAAGGGGCGAGGAATACGATAAGCTCTTCGGCTTTGAGCTCGGTATCGACGACTATGTCGTCAAGCCTTTCAGTCCTAAGGAGCTGATGGCCAGAGTCAACGCTGTTCTCAGCCGCATCGATTCCGCAGGCAAGGTCTCAAACAACATCGAACGTTTCGACGGACTCGAAGTCAATTTTGCAGCGCGCACCATCACTGTGGACGGCAAGCGCGTCGAGCTGACTCCGAAGGAATACGATCTGCTGTTTTACATGATACAGAACAAGAACATCGCGCTCTCGAGAGACAGGCTCCTTTCGGATATATGGGGATATGATTTCTTCGGCGACGACAGAACTATCGACACGCATGTCAAGAATCTGCGAAACAGCCTCGGTCCGTACAGGAAATTCATCGTTACTCTCAGAGGCGTAGGCTACAAATTCGAATATGAGTAAAGACAAACACCTTTCATCAGGCGGCGACCGCGCCAGAGTAGACACCAACAGCATCAAGATGGCAACGATATCATCCTTCGCGATTTTTTCTATCGTTCTCATTACGCTGTTCTGGTGTCTATTTAATTATTTCATGGGAACGTATTACCAGACTCTGAGAACTCAGGAGGTAATACGCACTGCCAGCATGCTCGAAACGCAGTATTTGCAGAACAGATCAGATTTTGACGAATACGCGCTGCAGACCGCCGGAGCCAACGGGATATACATAAGGATAGACAGTGATGAATCGACGCTGATCTATGACGGTACCAGCGCGCTCAAGAGCAGCAGCGGATTCAGCGGGGACATTACAAAGATACGCCGCAAGCTCAGCAATTCCCCACTCGGCAGCGTAACAGAGACCGAGATTGGTTCGGCATCGGGCAACGGCTCGAGGCTGCTCTACGCTTCGCATCTGAGCATCCCGGGCGAATCGGATATCATGTACATAATCGCGCCGCTGTACCCGGATCAGGTCACGATCAGGATCCTGAGAAATATGCTCATCTATACATCGATAATCGTGCTGGTCATCGGCTTCCTGCTCGCGTTCGCGCTGTCCAGGAGGATAGCGGTTCCGATCGAGAACATCACAAAATCGGCTACCGAGCTTTCAAAAGGAAACTACAATGTCAAATTTGACGGCGCGCAGTTCACCGAGACGAAGGA
>JAFRGH010000046.1 GCA_017433945.1 Mogibacterium sp.
GCAGCACTCTTAGATTCAGTACTCCGGCCCTGTTTCTTACCCTGATGCTCCGCCTCTTTGTTATTTCTTCAGTCTGTCCTGATCTGCTTCTATCCACAGTAAGTATCGATCTCTGCGGATCATATATGAGCTCACAGCAGTGCTCATCATCAGCGGCAAATTTCATCGCGAAGCTGCTGTACGAGCAGACTTCATCCTCATCCCCGTCTTCGGCAGATTTGATCTCAAGTTCCATATCCAGAGTCCGGCCATAGAGCTCGTCTATAGACCTCTCGTCTGATCCGGTCTCTATGCTTGCCAGTCTGACGCGGCCTGACCAGTATGATTCGATTTCCCGTACAGGCCACTGCAGCAGCCTGTCGTTCCTGAGCACCAGCTCCCTCGGTACAGTCATCTGGCAGAATATATTACAGTCTGCGTCATCGTGCAGGTTCGCCATGCTCGGATCCTGCATCCAGCCTATCATTACGTGCCGTCCGTCAGGCGTCTCCATGACCTGAGGAGCGTAAAAATCCAGACCGCAGTCCACCGGGTGGAATGACGCAAGCTGATCCTGTGATGACTTTTCATGCGCCGCCGACTGGTGAGGCGTAAACTCCTCCGTCTCCTCATCGTAGTCACCTACCATGTAGAGCACATTGTTTCCCTTAGGGAACCTTATCGAACCGTCCGCGTCCTCGGCTTCCATGTCCATAGGGCTTGCTATCAGTATCTGTCTGCCGTCCATAGCGAAAAAATTAGGACATTCCCACATCAGCCCGACATGTCTCCAGTCTTCAAACAGCACCTTGTCGAATTTCCATTCAAAGCCGTCAGGGCTGCTGTAGAGGCAAAGCTGAGTCGCCTTGTTTTCATCCCGGTTCGCGTTGGCTATTATCGATCTGTAGCTGCCGTCCGCAGCTTTCCAGATATACGGATCGCGGAATTCATAAGGATCTCCGCCCGCCGGCAGATCCGCGCCTGTCAGCACGGGATTGCCGTCATATTTTATAAACTCTATATTTGCGGTATTTTCGTCTTCAGCCCCGCCGGCGCCGGCAGCTTCGCTCACGGCTCGGCTGCTCACGGCTATGCACTGCGTCTGGCGCCATCTGCCGTCAGGATCCCTGTTCTCAGGATCGCAGCCTGTATACATCAGAAGCTGTCTGCCGTCGGGCAGGGTTATAGCAGAGCCCGAAAAGCATCCCGCGCCGTCATATTCGGTATCCGGCGCCATAGCCGCAGGCAGGTACTCCCATTTTATGAGATCCTCGCTTACCGCGTGGCCCCAGTGCATTGGCCCCCAGTAGGTGCTGTACGGATGATACTGATAGAAGAGGTGGTATTTGCCTCCGTAAAATGAAAAGCCGTTAGGATCGTTCAGCCACCCTATGCGCGGGCTAAGATGGAATACCGGCCTCTCTTCGGCCGTCACCCTTGCACCCTCGCGCTCCTCATATTCTCTTGCGGCCTTCAATTCACTGCTGACCATATCTTTTTCCTCCCCCTGCATGCTTCCCGAAGGAATCTCAAGTAACTGTTCGTCATTATTCTGCTAAATAAAACACCGCCTGCATTATATCATAATGAAGCGGTGTATCGTATCGGTATCATGAGATGCAGTGTTTTTTATCTGTACAGATAAAAGTCGTAATGGATCTCGTTGCCTTCCTTATTCTTCATGGTCACCCTCAGGTTTGCCGATTTGTATTTTTTTGGAAATGAGATCTTTCCACCTTTGGCGATCTTTGCCTTTGTAACATTGAGCTGCCTGGATCCGCCCTTTGCAGAGCCGAAGCCCCATGCGTCGCTTATGACCCAGCCTTCCTTGAGCTTCATCTTTATCTTAAGCGATGTCTTGCTGAATTTGTTGACTGTATAGCTGTATTTTTTCTTTGAAACATCGACTTTTTTGCCGTTGAAGGTCAGACTTTTTATCTGCTTAGGGTATTTCTTTACAGTGACCTTTACAGTACGGCTTCCGGTCTCTGTCTTACTGTACTTATAATTAACGGTGACCCACGCTTCACCTGTGTTAACAGCCTTGAGATAATCTATCTTTTTGACCTTTTTGACAACAGCCGTATCACTTGATGTGACCTTGGTGATCTTTGCGTAATTGACATCTTTCCCGTTGATCGAATATACGCTTATGTGCTGCGAATCTCCCTTCCACATGACAGATGGAATATCGATAGTTTCCGTGGTTCCCTGAACTCCGGCCTCTTCTATCCCGCTCTCGGCATCAGCAAATGTGAGGCTCAGGCAAAATACGCCGAGCGTCATCAGGACTGCGATCATCAGCGAAAATGATCTTTTGAATATACTCTTATCCATATCATTCACCTCGATTTCTCCATAGCAAAACTGACAATCGATCTCCCCCGTTACTACTTTAAACTAACACTTTTTTGTTTCTCTGTAAAGCCGGTATTTGACCTTCTATAAGGATACTGTCGATTTAAGCTACATAAAGAGGAGGCTGTTTGCCTCCTCCTTGTTTAGCATATTAGCGCTGTATGCGGAATTATTCCTTCCACAGCAGGCTGAGCTCTGTATCCTTGTCGAACAGCTGGATCTTGTTCATATCAAGAGCCATTGTTCCCTCCATTCCTACATAGAGGTCGACATCGGAAGCAACTCTTGCCGTGCACTGCTTGCCGTCGAGGCTGAAATACAGA
>JAFRGH010000047.1 GCA_017433945.1 Mogibacterium sp.
CCGATGAGGTCTTAGACGACCTCAGGACAAATGACAAGATAGACTGGCAGTTCCCGGAGAGCACCGAGGATGCGATCGAGGGAGTCAGATCGGGCAAATACTATGCTGCTGTGGTGTTCGGGGACAATTTTACCTATAACATGTATCACATCGACAGCGCGATCAATGACAGCAAAGCGCCGATCACATATTATGAAAATGCCAAAAAGAATGCGGTCGCGTCCAAGATAACCGAGACCGCGGCTTCCAATCTGCAGGAAACGATCAAAACTAAATATCTGGAGAAGGTGTTCGGAGTCGTGTTTGAAGAATCAAATGAGACGGCCGGACGTATTGAGGACCTGCGCGATGCCGATACGGTCACAAAGGAGCTGCAGGGATTCAGGGATACTCTGGACTCGTACGACAGGGCCATTAGCTCGTTCAGATCTAACAGCGACAGCACCAGATCCGGGATCAAAAAGGCAGGAGCAAGGCTCGAGATCGCCCGCGCCAAGGGAAGGGTATCCGTCAAAAAAGCCCAGAGTGATCTGACTGCGGCAAAGCGAACGGTGGATGGACTCAGGAGCGCGATAGATTCGAGGACCTCAAAGCTCAAAAAAGAGCTTGAAGCCATGAGCAAGCTCATAGACCGCATCAAATCGAATCCTCTCGATAAGGCGCTTCGCGCTGATGCCGTGAGAAGGGCAAACGTGATACTCGGCATACTGGAGGATCTCAGGGCTCTCATTCCTGACAAGAGCAGGCTGGCTGTAAGCAGGGCAGCGGCAGACACCCTCGACAATATGATCGACAATATAAAGGACGTGAGGCACATAATCGAGGTCTCAGGTGATACAAATGCCGCTCAGCTGATACTGGATAAGATGAATGAGTTTGAGCACAGCACTCTTGTCAGCGGCTTTGACGCCATGCTTGATACGATGGATACGGTGCTTAAGCAGATGTCGCCGCTCGTGGCAAGCGTTTCATCTGCACTCGATGATGTGGATCCGGTGCTGAATACGGCAGATGAGACTGTGGCAGATCTCGATACTTCTCTTGAGGCGCTGCAGAAACAGCTTCATTCCGCGTCTGACCGTCTCGGCGATGTCCTAAACGCTCTTGAAGGCGCGGGAGACGACGAAAAGATACAGATGCTGATAGACCTGCTGAACGGTGATCCGGAGCTTTACGGCAGATTCTTCTCTGCGCTTGTCGACGTCCAGGTCGAGGAGGTCTGGCATGTCGCTTCATACGGCGCCGCCATGGCCCCGTTCTACTCCGTTCTGGCGCTGTGGGTCGGAGGAGTAATGCTGATATCCATACTCAAAACTCATGTTGACCGCGAAAAATATCCCGAAGCCAGTGACGCAGAGTGCTATTTCGGCAGATTCATGCTGTTCTGGCTGATCGGACAGGTGCAGGCAGCCGTAATAGTGCTCGGAGATATCTACCTGCTTGGATGCTCGCCTGTACACCCTGTCGCGATGTGGCTCGCGGCATCGGTAGCCAGCTTTGTCTTTGTGCTGCTGATATACTCTCTGACGCTTTCGTTCGGAGATATAGGCAAGGCGGTAGTCGTAGTGGTCATGGTAGTTCAGATAGCCGGATCGAGCGGTTCGTATCCTATAGAGATACTGCCGGAGATATTCGGAAAAATATACAAATTCTTCCCGTTCCCGTACGCGATCAACGCGATCAGGGAAGGGCTGTGCGGCATGTACCGAAACGATATATATATATACCTCGGACAGCTTCTGATATTCGCGGCGGCTGCTCTGGCTATAGGACTCGTGATCAGGAAACCGTTCATGGGACTGAACGATTTTGTTTCGGAAAAGATAGAAGAATCGGAGGTGCTGTAAATGTCAAACAACAAAACAGACGGACAGCGCTATGATGTCTTGTACGAGCAGCTGCTTCTCAAAGCTATGGATTCGCATGAACACAATAAAAAGCGCCTGAGGGCAGGCCTTATCGTGCTCGCTGCCGCTCCGGCGGTGCTGTGTCTGATAAGAGCGCTTACGGACAGCGACAAGGTCGTATTTCTCATTATCTGGATCGTGCTGATGTTCGCGATCTGCTCCTATCTGATTGGTGTGGAGTATCTGGATGATTCATTGAAGAAGACACTCGAGGAGGTAACGCGCCGTGAAGTCAGCTTTGACGACCTGTACATGGGGCCGGAGCAGCTTCAGGAAATGCTCCACGAAAGGGCTGCGGAGCGGCAGGAGATGCTCCATGAGCGCATAGAGGAGAGCCAGGAGCACCTGCAGGAGAGAATAGCGGCAAGGCAGGACCGTCTGGCTGCGATGCGCGAAAGACGGAGGGAAATGATCACTGAGCTGCTGAAACGAAGAGATGCAGATACGGATGATGCTGCTGATGCGGCTGACGCGTCAAAAGCGGCAGCTGATGCCGGAGCAGCGGATAATGTGGCGCAGGACGCGCCGGAAAGAGGGGATGAGTCATGAAAAACATCCTCAATATAATCAGGCATGACACGAGCAAGGCTACGGGCAGCGTCGTGGCGATAATCATAATCATGGGGCTTTGCATAGTGCCGTGTCTTTATGCGTGGTTCAATATCATGTCGAACTGGTCGCCTTATGAAGCAGACGCGACCGGCCGTATCAGGGTCGCTGTCGCAAGCGATGACGAGGGAGCAGAGCTGTACGGCATAGAGCTCAATGTAGGTGACAAGATCATAGATGCTCTCAAAGCAAACGATGCGATAGGATGGACGTTTACGAATACCAGCGATGATGCCGTAGAGGGCGTACGCTCCGGAGACTATTACGCGGCCATAATCGTCCCGAAGGATTTCAGCTCGAATGTAATGAGTTTTATCGACGGTGATCTCACAAATCCATCGATCATATATTACGAAAACGAGAAGAAAAACGCGATCGCGCCCAAGATAACCGGCAAGGCCAAGACAGCTCTCCAGGAACAGGTCAACGCGACATTTGTTGAGACACTGGCCCAGTACATGACTGAGGCGGCTTCTGTAGTGGATGCCAGCGGAAAAGATCCGCGGCAGATAATGAAAGGCGTCGGAGACAGGATAAATGCTCTCGCGGACCGCCTTGACAGCATTGTCGTGATCGTCGATTCGGCCGGAGGCCTGTCCAAATCGGCGGGCAGCATGCTCGAGGCTTCGGATACCCTGATAGGCAGCACCAATAACGCTCTGAAACAGGAAAAAAAGATACTGGATTCGATAGACGAAGGTCTCAAAGAGAGCAGCAAAGAATACGCAAAGCAGCAGACAAAGGCCGAAAAAGCGGCAGACGAAATGAGAGACGCTTTGAGGGATCTCGCGGGAGACGCGGCAAAGATACTCGATGGCAGGCTTGCGTTCAAGGTCTTCGTGGCAAAGGATCTGCCCGACATACAAAAGAAGCTGTCAAAGATGCAAAAGACCGCGGATGCTTTTGCCTCTGTTTTTGACAAGCTCGGATTCTCTTCATTATCATATCAGTTCAGCGAGCTGTCTGACCGCCTCGGGGATATTGATGAAGATCTCGACGCTATGAAAAAGACCGACGCGAGCGACCGCGAGGCCCGTAAGGCCGCTGTCTCTGACCTCAGTAATGATGTTTCGGCGGCGCTGGATACTCTGGAGGGAATAGATGATTCTCTGGATTCGGATATCGACAGCAAATACAGCAAGGCGGCCCGCAATACTCAGTCTGCCGTGGGCAGCGTCAGATCGCTTCTCAATACAGCGGGCGGAGATCTAAGCAGGGTGAGCAGACTGCTCGGCGGATATACGGATTCACTTGGAGCGCTCGAAAAGAGCCTTGACAAGACCAACAGGACCGTGAGATCGATGCAAAAAGGCATGAACGCGGTAGCGGCGGTACTGTACAATGCTGCGGGCGACAGGCTGCTGAACGGCCTTTCGGATCTGCTTACAGGTGAAGGCAGCTCGATAGCTGAATTTCTTGCCGAGCCTGTTAAGATGGATACTGAGGTGATCTATCCTGTGAGAGAGTACGGGTCAGCAATGGCTCCATTCTACACAGTACTTGCCCAGTGGGTCGGTGCGCTGCTGACAGCGGTGCTCATCAAGGCCAAGGTCAGGAAACGGGATGATCTGACAGATCCGAAGCTTCACGAAAGGTTTTTCGGCAGATTCGGCTTATATCTCTTCGTGGGACTGGCACAGGCTCTGATAGTTTCCTTCGGTGATCTCTGGTACATAGGGATACAGTGCACAGCTCCGGGCAGGTTTATTCTTGCCGCCTGTGTCAACGGGCTAACGTTTATGATGATAAACTACGCGCTCGTATTCGCGCTTGATAATATCGGGCTCGGCGCCGGCGTCATAGTGCTGGTGCTTCAGGTCGCGGGCTCCGGCGGAACATATCCTGTTGAGGTCCTGCCGACGATCTTCCAGGCTCTTTATCCGTTCATGCCTTTCAGGTACGCGATGGACGCGATGAGAGAATGCATAGGCGGTATGTACGGGAACAGGTATATCGAATGCATAGGAATGCTTCTGTTGATGACTCTTATCTCAGTCATTTTTGCTCTCGGAATGTATGTGCCGGCGCGCAGACTCAATAATATGATCGCTGAGAGTAAGGAAAAGAGCGAGATAATGCTTTAAAATAATGCCAGTTTTAAATCCGAACGATTAAATGATAAGGACGGCCTATCGATAAGACTTTTGATGCTTTTGTATCAAAAAGAAGCATAAGCCGTCCTCTTTTTAATTGAAAATGGCTGGGTATATAGATATAATAGTTAAGAAATTCGCAGCGTCGGAATGTGCTGCAGGTACCGGTTTGAGAGAGCAGGGAAATCGTTATGGATACACTGAACAAACTGGACATACTCAAAATACTCGACAGCAACGAAAGCACGTCACTTTCCCTCGCGGAAATGCTGAGACGGACTACTTATGATGAGCTTGTAGAGATAGATATAGCAGATCACAGGTTCCGCATAATAGATCACGTCCGGTCAAAATACAGGGGTATCGCGACTGAGGGGAACCTGGAGCATTTCGTCTCGTATTCTGCCGAAAACTTTGTTCATCCGGATGATCATGACCTATATCTCGAGATGTATGACACGGATAAGATGCTGGCGCGACTCGAAAAGACAGGCGGAGCTTTTGCCGAGAACATTCGCTGCAAGGCTGTGGACGGCAGCTGGATATCAACACGTCAGCTGGTAGTTTCAGGTGCTGTACTGGATATGCCGTCTGATCTGGTGTTCTGCTTTCTTTACGATGTAAAGAAGAAGCAGCACAGAGGGATGCCGGGATCGAGAGGATCCGATACTCATTCACATACCAATTACACAGGGATCAAGGCGCTGCCGGATGAAGTCACAGGCCTTCTGGTCGGTTTTGATTTTTTCAGGAGCGTTCAGAATCTGCTTCATGAAACGGATGGCAGCTGGTGCGTCATTGACATATACATTGAGAACTTCAAACTCATCATGGACTGGTACGGCCTTGAGACAGGCCTATACATCCTTTCGCAGATAGGAGAACTGCTCAGAAAAGAAGCTGATGATCTGGGAGGTCATGCCGGCTACATGGGGCGTGAGAGCTTTTGCTTTATCATGCCGTATGATATGAAATCTATAGAAACGATCTACGACAGGATACTTAAGATCGTTTCATCGGTGAGCATGATGGACGGTTTCAGGCCTGCCATGGGCATCGCGATAATAGACGGAAGTCTGGATTTTGTTCAGGAATACTACAACCGTGCCGATCTTTCTGCAACTGAGGAGGGCGAGGGCCATGATCACCGCAGGATACGCGTCTATGACGCCGACCTCCACAGGCGAAACGCCTATGAATACGAGATAGCCTATCAGTTTCGCGAAGCTATGGAGGCCGGAAATATCACTTTCTGGCTGCAGCCGCAGGTGAGAGTCTCTAACGGCAAGCTGGTCGGAGCCGAGGCGCTCGCGAGATGGATAAAAGAAGACGGCAGCATGATCTCGCCGGCTGTTTTCGTACCGGTGCTCGAAAAATACAAGCTGGTGACGGAGCTTGACAAATTCATATGGGAATCAGTCTGCAAATGGCAGAGCAGCTGGAAGGCAAAGGGACACAGGTCTGTGCCTGTATCGATCAATGTATCGCAGCTCGACGCGACGGCACTCGATCTGCCTGAATACATAGCAAAGCTGTTGGCAAAATACGGGCTGACTCCGGAGGACATCAAGATCGAATTTACTGAGACCGTTATGGCCGAGGATCTCGAATCGGTGCACGATGCCATAAGGAAGCTGCGCGACATGGGATTCCGGGTAATGATGGATGACTTCGGCAGCGGATATTCGTCCCTGAACATGCTTCGCAAATTCAGCGTCGACGTTATAAAGCTCGATGCAGCTTTCCTCGAAATAGATGAGGGCGAGCGGGACAAGGGCATCGGCATACTTGAGTCCGTTATGAATATGACGACAAGGCTCGCGACACCGATCATCGCCGAGGGCGTTGAGAATGAACAGCAGATGCAGTTCCTCAGAGATTACGGATGCCGCTACATGCAGGGATATTACTTTTACAGACCTGTTCCTGTCAGGGAGTTTGAGGAGCTGATAGCTGACGGCAGCCTTATCGAGACCGCAAGGCTTAAATTCAAGGCCAACCAGCAGATAAGAGTCAGAGAGCTTTTTGACGAGAACATATACAGCGATTCTATGCTGAACAGCATACTCGGGCCTGTAGCCTTTTACAGGTGGAAGGACGACAGCGTGGATATCGTCAGATACAATGAGCAGTTCTACGAGATGGTCGGAATCGAGCTCGAGGACATGCAGGAGAGGATCCACGGCATACAGGAATACATGTATCCGCCTGATAAGGAGAAATTCTTCGATCTGCTGCGGCGTGCCGCAGACAACTATGTTATCGGCGCCAGGGACGTCGTCAGGGTATACAAGCCGAGCGGCATGCTGGTGTGGCTGATGGTGATGGTGTTCTATCTCAGCGAGGATGAGGACGGCAGGCTGTTCTATGCCTCGGCAAGCGATGTGACAGATCTGCAGCTGGTTAACTGCGGACTTCCGGGCGGTTATATACGCTGCTCGGCGGATGAGGATTTTGAGTTCCTGCACATCAGCAACAATATGATGGAGCTCACAGGATATAATTCCGATGAAATCAAAGAAGTATTTGACAACAAGTTATCAAATATGATAAACCCTGATGATATAGAGCTTCTGCTGAAGCAGACCGAAATGATCAAGGCGGGTCAGCGTGATACGGTCATCACGCCATACAGGATCAGGCGCAAGCGCGGCGATTATATCTATGTGGCGGATCAGAGCATTCTGTCTGACAAATTCGGAGCGCTTTGCTGGCAGTCGATGCTTATAGATGTCACCGATGTGATGAAGCTTCGCAACCAGATGTATCTGCTGACCGAGTCATACGAAAGCACCATACTCTTCCTTCACAGGGAGGACGGCAAGCTCGTGTATGATGTTGTTGTAAACGGTCTCGAAAAGGTACTTGGTATGGATGCCGGGACGATGGAATCGTGTCTGAACAACGGCGAATTCTGCAGGATGATAAAGGGTTATGATCCGTCGATACCGCACAGCGAGTACACGGAGCGTTTCATAGAACAGATCGCCGGAGATCAGAAAAAGCTCGACGCAGAGCTGCCGGGAGGAAAGAAGCTTGAGCTTTTTGTCCGCGCGGACAGAGTAGAAGATCAGGCAAGCGATACTGAGTATATAGTAAACCTCAGTCTCGCGTGATAAATATTTATTACAGTTTATGCTGATGCCGGGCCGGGGGAGGCCGCAGAGCAAACTGCTATGTTCTGCCCGGCGGCAGAGCTGCAGAGGGATCAGCGGTCCTGTGACACGGTATCAATCTATATAACAAAAAGGAGAAAAATTTTATGAGAGTAGCAATCACCGGATTCGGACGTATCGGAAGACTTTCTTTCAGAAAGCTGTACAAGGAAGAGGATATTGAGATCGTAGCTATCAACGATCTGACAAGCCCTCACATGCTGGCTTACCTCCTGAGAAACGACAGTGTCCAGAAGAGATTCGACGCCGTAGTTGAAGAGGCTGAGAACGGCATCGTCGTAGACGGCAAGCTCTTCCCTGTATATGCAGAGGCTGACGCAAGCAAGCTGCCTTGGGGCGAGCTTGACATCGACGTTGTACTCGAGTGCACAGGCTTCTACACTTCAAAGGCTAAATCACAGGCTCACATCGACGCCGGCGCAAAGAAGGTGCTTATTTCCGCTCCTGCAGGCAACGATCTGCCTACTATCGTTTACGGCGTAAACCATGAGACACTGACAAAGGAAGACACCATCGTTTCCGGAGCTTCCTGCACAACAAACTGCCTCGCTCCTATGGCTAAGGCTCTGGCTGACTACAGAGAGCTGAGAACAGGCTTCATGACAACTATCCACGCTTACACAGGCGACCAGATGATCCTCGACGGACCACACAGAAAGGGCGACCTCAGAAGAGCAAGAGCAGGAGCTGTCAACATCGTTCCTAACAGCACAGGCGCTGCAAAGGCTATCGGTCTGGTAATCCCTGAGCTCGCAGGCAAGCTGATCGGATCCGCTCAGAGAGTTCCTGTTCCATCAGGCTCCATCACCATCCTCGACGCAACACTCAAGGATATGACAGACACAGTTTCTGTTGAGGGAATCAACGAGGCAATGAGAAACGCTGTTTCCGAGTCCTACGGATACACTGAGGACGAGATCGTTTCAAGCGACGTTATCGGAATGAGCTACGGTTCACTCTTCGACGCTACACAGACTCTCGCTCAGCAGTACGGAACCCACATCTTCGAGGTAAGAGTCGTATCCTGGTACGACAACGAGATGAGCTATGTAAGCCAGCTCTGCAGGACCCTCAATCACATGGTAACACTGGTTTAATATCAGCAGGGAGAAGAGGATACATTCTTAGGTTATAATCTGAGAATTTATTCAGTAAAGTAGTTATTCTTTAAAGAACTAATATCGAGGCGGGACATCATAATGATGCTCCGCCTCTTTCTTATGTGATGGGCAGCTCAGCGGCCTGCGGTCAGGGTTTCTTTATATATAGTGTTTCTGTTCACGGGAAGTCATCTTTTGGGTAGAATCGAACTTTCAATATACTCGGCAGATATCATCCGGTCACGGTTGACAGGTAGAAATAGCGGTTGAACCGTGACCAGTCGGCGGCCTGGAAG
>JAFRGH010000048.1 GCA_017433945.1 Mogibacterium sp.
GAGTGGTAATGCGCCAAAAAGGCAGGGAGCTGGATTCAGCTGCGATGATCATGACGGGTGTTGACAGCCTTAGTGATGCTCTTATTTCACTGGGGATCATTGCCACCATATTGATTTATGATTATACCGGAATCAATTTTGAGTACTATATATGCATAGCGATTTCATTGATGATCATACATACAGGCGTAGGCATGATACGTGACTGCGCTGACAAGATCATCGGTACAAAGACCGATCCGGAGCTCAAAAAAGAACTGATCAGAAGGATCATCATGAATGATAATGTTCTGAATGTTTCTAATATGATGATCCATAATTACGGTGAAGGTGTTAATGTCGGGTCGCTGAATATAGACGTGGATGAGGATATGAAGGCCGGAGAGCTGACACGGCTTTCACACAGACTTATACATCAGGCTGCCGAAATGGGAGTGAGGATCACATCTGTCGGCATAAACGGTGTCAAGACGGACAGCGATAGGTTTACGGAGATATGGGACGCGGTGATCGACTGCGCGCTGAGGCATGAAAATGTGGTGCGCGTCAGTGAATTGAGTGTTGATGATCCGGAAAAGACGATCTCATTTAATGTGGTCCAGGATCAGGCTGTGTCGGACCGTATACTTGAAGAGGACAGGTATAAGCTGAGGGAAGAGCTCAAGGAAATATATCCGGATATGGAAATCCGGATAGGATCAGCTATTGAACTGTAGAATGAACTGAATATGACCGATGAAAAAAAGGAAAGAAAACGAAATATAAGATCCGTTCTGATCTCCATTGTAGCCGCGGAGCTTATCGCTGCCGCAGCCTTGTGCTGCGCGGTTTTCAGTATTTCGATGGCACGTATTTATGAAAAGCGAAGTAATATGGTAATCAGGGAGCTTGCGTCCTTCGACGCGTCCGGAATAAGCTCTGATATGGGTAATATTTATAAGCAGGTCAGTGAGGGAATTGCCGAAGAGAAGGAAGAGGATGTATGGACTATCGAGACCGTAAATTACAGGAAGGGACCGGGCACGCAGTATGAGTCAGCAGGCGTTCTGAATGTGTATTCAGGCATCAAGAGGACCGGTACCACTTATAATGACTGGAGCAGAGTGCTGGTCAATGGCAAGGAGTATTACATTCTGAGTGAGTTCCTCTCGGATGAGGCGCCTATTATAACCGAGACCGGGCAAAAGGGAGAATACCAGAAATATGCTCTCTCACAGCTTGCCAATTACGGCTGGGCAGCAACGGAAATATATCCCCTGATCAAGCTGTGGAACAGGGAATCAGGCTGGAATCCGAATTCGCATAACGGCAGCTCCGGTGCACATGGTATCCCGCAGGCCCTGCCTGCGAGCAAGATGGCTTCGGAGGGCAGTGATTACTACACCAACGGAAATACCCAGATACGCTGGGGCCTCGGCTACATCAGAAGCAGATACGGCTCACCATCCGGAGCTTGGGCGCATTTTTGCTCCAGCGGATGGTACTGATCCCGTCTTTCACATATTGATTACTTAAAAGCCCCCCCTCGATGGGGAGCAGTGACCAGCAAATGCTGGATCCGATCGATACTGAATTACTGTGCTCTTTGCTGATATTTTTTCAGTCCCTTTTCGAGCTCATCTCTTATAGTCTCCCTGAGCGAAAGAGGCGAGATGACCTCCGCGCTATCTACATACTGCATGGCCCAGCGTTTAATGTCAGCCGGGCTTGCATCAACTGCCACCCTGACTTTGCCGGGATCTCCCGCAATATCCGAAATGATCACATTTCTTCTAAAACTGTTTCGGATCTGATCGACGAATGCCGGTTCAGTCAGAATAACGATCTGCTCGTCCCGGACAGCGGAGGCATCTGATTTTCGTCTCTGCCGTTCTTCCTCCGCTTTTGCAAGTCCCGCTATCCTGTTTTCCCTCTTTTTCAGCCTTTTCTCTCTGCCCAGCATACGCTATGCCTCCTTTATCGTATTGCTGTCTGAATCATTCGACATTATAATAACATGCTTCTGAGTCGAATAGGATGCATCTTTTCCTCATTGTACCAGTGACTCAAAGAAATGCATTCACTGACTCACAGCGCAGTTATCGAAAACTGACGAAAACGCCCTCTGAATCCTGCGTGATTGTTGTAAACTAACAATAGATTGTGCTAAATTTATGATATATGAACAAATCAGATCTGAAGGAAATATTTCTCGGGAAGGAGGCTCGCGGCATGGACAGACAAAGCAATAGACGCATACCTGTACGCAGACGATTATATGCTGCGATCCTTTTCACAACGTTTACAGTGCTGGCGATAGCCATTCTTTCGAGCATGTTCTACATGCTGCGAATCCGGCAGCAGGCGGAGCATGTACTCTCCAAAGAGCTGCAGAGCAGCCTGAGCAAGGAAGTCATACAAAAAGCTTCGGAAACAGACAAGATACTGGATTCCTACAAGACGGAGATAGAGGTTCTCAGAGATTATATTAACAACATGTATCATGAGCGCGATGAGCTTATCGATACAGGAAAATTCGTAAAAGCTCCGCAGCCTGATACAAAAAAAGACGAATATGCGATACAGTCCACATACACCCGCGAGGATGCAGACCCGCAGGACTATCTGGATGATCTATATTTTTTCAGCCACCTCGAATCCATATTTGAACCGTTCGCAAAAGATAATTCAGATGAAGTCTCGACCGTATATATCGGCACCAGAGACGGTCTGATGGTCGCCTATGACAAGTATTCATATATGGTTGCCGATCCGGACGGTAAAAACTACATTTATGATTACACCAAATCAGAATGGTACAAAAAAGGCATCAAAGCCGATGGTGTCATCACTACTGACATATATGTCGATGTTGTCGGCAGAGGTCTCACAATAACCGTTGCCGCCCCTTTCAGTGATCTCAATGGGAATACAGTCGGTGTCGTAGCAGCCGATTTCGATATAACCGGACTCTACAACCGCATGCTTTCCATGGACCTCGGCAAAGGTTCTTCTTCATTTGCCATAGACAGCAAAAACCGCGTTATAAGCATCGATTCCGATAAAGAGATCAGTGCGGCAGAATTCACTCATCTGTCTGAGAGTGACGCGGATCTGTTCACATCCGGCGGTTCCGGCGTGATCGAGAGAAATGACGCTTTTTATGCATTCACACCTGTCAAAAACGCCGGCTGGGCGCTCTGTGCTATGGTGCCTCGCACAGTACTGCTTGAGAGCGTTGAAACGATCGACAACTCGTTCAGATCGGCCATGCTGCTGTTTATTCTGACGGCGGTTCTCCTCGTGATAGCAGGCCTGTTCATCTCAGGACGTGTGACACGGTATATCACACATCCTATTGATCTGCTTATGGAAGACATGAATCAGATAGCGTCAGGCGACCTGGATCATAAGGCACGCGTTTACAGGAATGATGAATTCGGTGATATGGCAACAGGACTCAATGACATGGTATCAAGGCTGAAGGCAACCATGCATGATCTTGTTAACGCAAACAACAGAGCCGACCTGATGCACGAGCTCGCCAACAAGGATGCGCTTACGGGAGTTCGCAACAGGACTGCATATGACAACCAGCTGCAGATGCTCGATGACGGCATAAAAAAAGGCGAAACCGGATTCGGTATCGCCATGATAGACCTGAATGATCTCAAACTTATAAACGACAATTACGGACACGAAAAGGGCAATATCGCGCTCAAAACTCTTTGCAGCATCATCTGCGATGTGTTTGACCACTCACCTGTCTTCCGTATTGGCGGTGATGAATTTGCAGTGGTGCTTTACGGCAGTTCATATGATAACTATCTCACACTGATCTCTGAATTCAACAGGCGCATAGAGCAGCGGTCCGTAGATGCTTCACTGGAGCCATGCGAACGCGTATCAGCTGCAATAGGCTGCGCTCTCTTCGACAGCTCGATAGACAGAGGTGCCGACGACGTATTCGTGCGGGCTGATTCAGCCATGTACGAGCACAAAACCGCCATGAAAGCCGGCAGGCAATAAGCACAGCAGACAGATCAGATATTTCAATTTCCATCTGCCCCGTTAGGGGCATTTTTATGTACTGTTTTTGTACCGCAGGAACGGTGCTTTTATAATCTGAATACTTATAATCATGGTGTAAGTGATAGCTGCTGTTTCTGTTGATTATTTCAAAAGAACAACTGCTTTTTGTGCGGTTTCACAAGAAACGAAATGCCCCCGCAAAACTTTTGTCATAAATTTGACAAAAGAGACTAAATGGGGGTTTTATTTCGCATTAAAAGGATATATAATCATTTCGCTGAGACTGCAGGTCATACCGCAGTCTAATCATAACAGTACCATTTTATTTCTATTTTATTTACTGAATGTTTTATAAGAGGTAAAGACAATGGACACCAACAAACTTAACAGAATCAAAGCTAAGATGCAGGAACAGGGAATGCCGCAGATGGTCCTTTCGGACCCTGTAGCCATCTTCTATTTGACAGGCAAGTGGATCCGTCCGGGTGAGAGATTACAAGCACTTTACATCAATGTTAACGGCGATGAACATTTAGTGATCAAACAGCTCTTCCCGCAGACAGAGGATCTAGGAGTTCCTATCAAATATTAGGACGACATC
>JAFRGH010000049.1 GCA_017433945.1 Mogibacterium sp.
GAGAGATGACGCGGATGTAAGGGATGCGATGGAGGCAAGATACATCACAGGCTTTGATGATCTTGAGCCGGGTGCCTACGGGATACCCGAGCCTAAGGAAAGCAGCGAAAAGGCGGACCCTTCGGATATAGACATCGTCATACTGCCGTGCGTCACATGCGACCGCAGCTGCAACAGACTGGGCCATGGGGCCGGCTACTACGATAAGTTCCTGAGCACGGTAAGAGGCGACTGCTTCAAAATGGCGCTGTGCTACGAAGAGATAATGTCAGACGGGATACCGGTCGAGTCGCACGATGTGCCGGCCGACGCGGTCATTACAGAGAAAACCGTCTACCGATGGCGGCGCTAGAAGGAAGAATGGTTCGAATGTTTTAAAGAAAGGGAATGAAAATGGCTGAAAAGAAAAAGAAGATAATGCTTACGGGCGACAGGCCGACGGGCAGGCTGCATATAGGGCATTACGTGGGATCTCTGAGGCAGAGGCTCGAGCTGCAGGACGATCCGAGCTACGAGAAGGTCTTCGTGATGATCGCGGACGCCCAGGCGCTGACAGATAACTTCGATAACCCTGACAAGGTCAGGGAGAGCGTATTCCAGGTGGCTCTCGACTACCTTTCGGTGGGACTCGATCCTAAGAAGACTCACATGCTGATACAGTCCGAGGTGCCTCAGCTGCACGAGCTGACGGTCTACTACATGAACCTCGTCACAGTCTCGAGAGTACAGAGGAACCCGACCGTCAAGGCCGAGCTCAAGCTGAGAGGCTTCGAGGGCGAAAGCGTTCCTGTGGGATTCTTCACTTATCCTATCAGCCAGGCAAGTGACATCACAGCCTTCAAGGCTACGATCGTACCTGTCGGCGAGGACCAGGAGCCGATGCTCGAGCAGTGCAGAGAGATCGTAAGATCGTTCAACAGGACATACAACTGTGATGTGCTTGTCGAGCCTGAGATATATCTGCCTTCGAACGAGGCGTGCCTGAGACTGCCGGGAACCGACGGACAGGCCAAGATGTCCAAATCGCTCGGCAATACCATTTATTTGTCCGATGATGAAGAGACACTTCGCAAAAAGGTCATGTCGATGTTCACAGATCCTGGCCACCTGAGAGTCGAGGATCCGGGCAAGGTCGAGGGAAACACCGTGTTCACATACCTCGACGCGTTCTGCCAGCCGGATTCGTTTGAAAAATTCCTGCCGGAGTATAAGAACCTCGATGAGCTCAAGGCGCATTATCAGAGAGGCGGACTCGGCGATGTCAAGGTGAAGAAATTCCTCTTCGCTGTGCTCAACGAGTTCCTGACGCCGATACGCGAGAGAAGAGCGTATTTCGAAGCTCATCCGGAGGAAGTCATCGCAGTGCTGCGCGAGGGCACCGAGGCAGCAAGAGAAACAGCTGCTCAGACCCTTGCCGACGTCAAGCACGCCATGAAGATCGACTATTTCGAAGGCTGGAAGGAAGAATACGGAGTATAGGTGATAATATAAGCGATGTTATTTGATATTGTTCCGGAGAAATTTTTTCAATCCGCTGGCTGCACCGGGTAAAACGGTGTATTGGGAGTGTATCAAGAGGCTGTCTGCTATCCGCTTTACAAGCTGGTTGCAAGGCCGCAGTCAGAGATCACCGGGATCATGAACGGCTGGATGATGGATAATCTGCGGCAAAAGGGTGTGATGATAGCCGATTTTGCTGAAACGCTTAGAGAATACAGAGGCCCTGATGAAATATCCAATATTAAAAACAATGATATTCACCTTTCCGACAGCGGACATATCCTTGCGTATCAGACCCTGTACGATACGCTGACGGAGCATTATCCTGAATATATATGTGAAGAAGGACCGGATGTAATACAGAAACGCAGCAGAAAGAGCAGAGAAGAGAAGCTTCGGGCCTCAAAAGGCGGAGAAACACCCGGTGCTGCAGACCTCAAAAAGGATCCGGCAGAAGCCATACGGAGCATCATTGAAAGAGTCGCGGATTCGGAAGACTTTGTATATGATGAGAATAAGCAGCTGATGGAGATGGGACTGTCCGGTCTTGAAACGGTGGAAATCGCCAGGACTGTCGAAAAAGAGTTTTTCGGCGGCAGAGAGATAATAGAGCTGCCTGCGTATGACTACCCGCCGTGCATAAGACCCGGATTTTTTATCGATCTCTTAAACGGCAGGACGGTCAGGAGCATACTCGAACATACTGAGGATCTCCCGAGATATGAGTCGGCAGAGGAAAAGGCAGAGATCGAGAGAACTGATTCCGCTGTGATGAAGCTGCTCCGGAAAAACATTTATGACTATCTCGGCGATGACATGATCAGGGTGACAGCAGACATGACCTTTTTCGGAGATCTCAAGATGAATCATGTCGACTGGTACAATGTGCTCTATCCTGCTGAGGTGGAGCTGAACATGAGGCTCGATCCTGCCAAAAGTCCGTCGCCTGAGACTGTCACTCTTGGTGAGATCGCTGAATATGCGGAGAACCTGAAATAAACTGCTGACCTGCTGACTGCCCTATCCGCAAGAGCGCTTTGGGTGATATTGACAGACGTATCGGGCTTGTATAAACTGTGTATATACGAGCCCGGTTTTTTATGGAAAGGCTCAAAGAAAGGGGCGCTTATGCAGGTAACATTAAAGAAATGGGGGAACGGAACAGGCCTGAGATTTTCAAAGGAATTCCTTCACCGGGCAGGTCTCTCGGTAAACGATTCACTGGAGGCGGAGATAGTAGACGGCAGGATAGTTCTGACACCTAAATTCATGCATCGCAGCCTGAAGGAAAGGGCTGCAGCCTACGACGGAATGCTCAATCTCTCAAAGGAGATCGAAAGAGGCAAGCCGGAGGGGACAGAGCTATGGTAAAAAAGACGAATAATGCCGAACAGGGTGAACTGCTGAGAATAAACGGTATCAGCTATCCGGCTATTGTGGTGAGCAATGATTTTTTCAACAGCTCCGGTAAAGCTGTGGTATGTCCGGTCGTAAAGGATGCAGCAGCGGGCCCGCTGCATATACATATCGATGCTTCTCCGGTGAGTGGATA
>JAFRGH010000050.1 GCA_017433945.1 Mogibacterium sp.
AGAGAATGTCGAGGCACAGGCAGTATATGGAGAGCGCATATACCATGCTGACGGATCAGCTGAGAGAGAATCCCGAATACATCAATGACCTGTTCGATCAGCTGCAGTCAGTCCTGAGATCGGACAGCAGGAATAAGATCTCAGAGATAACCAATCAGGTCGTCACATACAGCAATGAGGGCATTCTCTCCTTTGAAGGTGAGACCCGTATCGCAGACACGATGGGCGAGGGCATAGAGCATGAGGAATTTTACCAGGATGAGCAGTCGGTGCTTGATGAGCTTCGCAAGGTCATGACAATAGAAGAGGATAAGGATACAGACGAAGAATAATGGACCGCAATCAGGAAATCGATATAAGAAACAGAGATAATGATGAGATCGAAATAGATCTGCTTGAACTATTTTCGTATTATATTTCCAGGATATGGTGGATAATAGGCGGATTCCTGGTTGGCGCTCTGCTGGCAGGACTGGTGACGCATTTTGTGATCACCCCCAAGTATACAGCGACCGCACAGATGTATATGGTCAGCTCAGGCACTCAGTCGGTAGTCGACCTTACGGACCTGAATATAGGTCAGAGCATCTCAAGCGACTATGTAGAGCTGCTGCAGACCAGACCGATCATTGAGAGCGTGATCAAGGAACAGAACCTTGATTACTCCTACGGACAGCTGGTTGGCATGCTGAATCTGTCCGTACTAACGGATACAAGGATCATCGTTATCATGGCGACCAGCACGGATGCCAGGGAAGCGATGAATATAGCCAACAGCCTGGCCGAAAAAGGCGTCAGCGAGCTGCCGAAACTCATGGAGACTCCGGAGCCTCATATAGCGGAGTACGCTATAGTTCCGGTCAACAGAAGCTCGCCTAGTCTCACAAAGAACACTATGATAGGCGCTCTGCTTGGAATGCTGCTGATGCTTGCGATATTCACATCACAGTTCCTCATGGATGACACATTCAAGACTGCAGACGATATCGAGAGAGAATTCGGTGTCATGCCGCTCACTGTCATACCTGAGGGCAAAATCGAGGGCCTCGACGATTCTGTAGATGATGAGCGCAGGAAGCGCGGCAGGAGCAGAAAACGGTCCAGAAATAAAAAATATTACAGCAAAAGCAAGAAGAAAAAGCAGGAGAAGAACTGATGGAAAATATGGTGGAATTCGGGAATACACCTCAGCTGCCATATTCAGTAGAGGAGGCCATAAACAGACTGAGGATCAATATATCGTTTCTCGGCAGTGATGTGCGCAGGATAATGGTAGTAAGCTCTGAGCCTAACGAGGGCAAAACGTTCCTGGCACTCAATCTGTGGAATCAGATGGCCGAAGCAGGCGAAAAGACTATAATGATAGATGCGGATATGCGTAATTCAACGCTGTATGCCAAGTATGATCTCAAAAGAACGGATGGAGAAGAACTGAAGGGCCTGTCACATTTCCTCTCGGGCAATGCGAGTCTCAATGAGGTGCTGGTGCATACCAAATACGGACATGGTGATCTGCTTCCAAATATAGAAAACGTTGTCAATCCATCCATGCTGCTTGAGTCAAGCAAATTCGGAAGCCTGCTGAATGCATTGGTAGAGCCCTACAGATACATATTTGTAGACGCACCGCCTCTCGGGATGGTATCCGATGCGGAGAGGATAGGCAATATGTGCGACGGCGCCATACTCTGCGTCAGAAGCGGCATGACTCCGAAGGGCGTAGTCAAGGAATCTGCAAGGCAGCTTGAGAGAGCCGGATGCCCGTTGCTCGGCATTGTGCTGAACAGGGTCGAAGAGAACAAAGGCAAGTATTACAGTAAATACGGCCGTTACGGAAGATACGGCAGATATGGCAAATACGGCGGCTATTACAGCGAATATTACGGATCGGCACGTAAAGCTGTCGTAAAAAAAGACAGCAAGCCGGATAAATGATAGCAACACGGTTCCGGGCCGTTAGCTATACAGATCTCAGGAGAAAGGAGGAATATGCCAATGGGTGCAAAGAGAAGAGTTCTTGCTCTGCTGACTGCAGTTATCATGATCTTGAGCTCTGCAGCATGCGTTTTTGCAGATGATACGTCCAGCCCTGGGGGAGGTGGCACAGCCATGAAGACAAGGGGAATTGTGAGCAAGCGTGTCATTACCGTCAATGTGGATAACGCAAGCTATAAACTAAAGGGCGGCAAGTCGTTTAAAGCTGTTAAGAACGGCAAGATCACCAAGCTCAAGGTAGGCAGCCTTGTGATCATCAAAAATAATGACAACACAAAGGAAGTGTCCTACAGATGGCTCAAGACCGTCAAGATCCGCAAGAACAAAAACGGCAAGATCACCTGGAAAAAGGTTAAGGGCGCTACCGGCTACCAGATCAGGTACGTAACCAAGAACGGCAAAGTCAAAACTGTCAAGGTAAGCTCCAAGACTCTGAGCAAGAAGCTCAAGAAGGGCTACAAGGTACAGGTTCGTCCTCTTAAGAAGATTGGCAACAAGACTTATATGGGCGTTCTGTTCAAGAAAACTAAGGTCAAATAAGGCATGGTCATATGCATGATGACCGGTGCTACCTTAATCAGTTGATCAACTGAGACCGTGAGGGCGGGCAAGCCCCGTCCCTCGCGGTTCGCGCAAGGGCAATACGGGGACAGGGACCAGAACGGAAAGCGAAGACTGACAGATTTTCACACTCACATACTGCCGGGGATAGACGATGGAGCCCGGGACATAGAGATGACCGAGGCGATGCTGAGAGCCGAGGCAGAGCAGGGCGTGACGCATGTATTCGCTACACCGCATTTCTACGCGCACAGGAGGTCTGTGCAGCGGTTTCTGGAAAGGCGCGAAGGCGCTCTCGCGATAACGAGGGAGCTGATCGCGCGAAGACGAGCCGAAGGCGAGAGCTTTCCAGAGATCACTGCCGGAGCAGAGGTATATTATTTCTCCGGGATAGGAAGGGCGGAGCAGCTGCCCGGGCTGTGCATGGAGGGCAGAGATATACTGCTGCTCGAGATGCCGTTTTGCCAGTGGGACAGCAGCATGTACCGGGATGTCAGGGACATACTGGACCGCAGACAGCTCAGGATAGTGCTGGCGCATGTGGAGAGATATCACGGCCTTCAAAAGGACAGGAGCGTCTGGGACAGGATCATGGATCTGCCTCTGACCATACAGATAAACGCTGAGTCGTTTATCGGGGGCGGATCGCACGGTTTGTTTGGCGGCATGAGAGACAGGCGCATCGCAAAATGGTGTTTGCAGATGATGGCTGATTATGAGAATATAATCATTGGCACGGACTGTCACAATATGAAGGACCGCGCGCCGGATCTCGCAGGGGCGAGAGAAGAGATAGAGAAGAGGCTCGGAAGCGGCAGGCTGGCCGGGCTTGACAGATATACAGAAGAACTGCTGGGATAATGAAAGGGGTTTGAAAGAGGCAGCCATGGGACGATCAACTCAGGGTTGCTTTTTTTGTCAACAGAGATAAAGAAAGAGTAATGGAAGACAGCAGCAATCAGCTAAAGCAGCAAAAGAATAAAACAGGCTTCAGGATGGAGCACTGGATGCAGATATCCGTGTATCTGATCATATACGATGCCATCGCCGTGAGCATGGCGTATTTCCTCGCGTTGCTGATCAGATTCGATTTTAATTTCTCGATGATACCGGTCGTGTACCTGAGGCCGTGGATGTATTTCGCGCCTGTGTATGCCGTGATATGCATAGCCGTGTTCTGGCAGCTGAGGCTCTACAAGAGCATATGGCGCTTCGCCAGCTTCACAGAGCTCGAGAGGATAAGAGTCGCCAGCGTTATTACGACTATACTGCATATTATAGGCGTGACCATAGTCATGAACGTGCTGATCGATGATACGGCATATACGATGAACAGGATGCCGATCTCATATTATCTGATGGGCGCGATACTGCAGGCCATATTCGTGACAGCAGTGAGGTTCTCGTACAGATTCGAGCTGCTGCTGCGGGCGACCAGGGACAAGAAAGAAGCGAGCAGGATAATGCTGATAGGCATGTACAGTAAAATAG
>JAFRGH010000051.1 GCA_017433945.1 Mogibacterium sp.
CGCTACCTGCACAAGCTCCATTCCCTTCCTGTTAAACATAGTTCTGAACATCACATATCCTGCTTTTTTCGCAAGCTTTGATTCACGCATTCTTTTCATCGCTTGTCTCCTTTCCTCTACATGCCGAGCAGTGCCGGCGAAATAGTAATGATTATCAGTAAAATGAGCAGCATGCTCAGGGGATACGACATCTTTGTATCTATAAGCTTCCCGCATTCTCTCGCTCTTATCTTTCTGTCATCCCATAGATACTTGCTTTCGCGGCTGAGATTCTCAACGACTCCGCTGCCTCGCTTTTCGTTTTCTGTCAGTATTGCTGCGATCCTTATCATCTCCTTCACATTGTGCCTGGATGCGTATTCGCTGAGCACTGAAGCCGTGCTGACACGGTGATCCAGGTTTTCATCACATATGCTTATGAGTTCTCTCTCGAAATCCGAAAGTCCTCCTTTTCCGAATGCCTTGTAGCTTCCGCATATCATTTCAAATGAATCACTCAGTATCATTCCCGCATTCATCATAAGGAACAGCTGATTACAGAATCTCGGCAGACCTCTTAGTATCTCCTTCCGTATCTTTTCCTCATCCTTTTCTTCACTTCCCATACCGGATTTGATGATGATCACTATAAGAATGATGTACATCAGCGGGATCATTATCAGAGCCGCTTTATTGCCGCGTTTCAGCATTGACCATCTGAGAGCTGTTCCGTTATCCAGCTTCTGAGGCAGATCGATCCTTTTGCTGCCGGAATTTTCGATCTCCCGCAGCATGATGTCTATTTCGGAATCCAGCTCCGCCCTGCGGTCTAGCTCCTCATCAGTCTCCGCCGCATCTTCCTTTCCCTCTGTTTTTACAGCCTGCATAGACAGGCTTACCTCGCGTTCTATGATCTCTCCTCCCTCCTGAATACTGAGCTTAAGATCATAGATTTCCGATCCTGACAAGGAATTTCTGACAATGCCTTTGACCCGTCCATCCTCTGCAAGTATGTATTTGCCTTTTTGCTCCGGCCCTTTGACAGCCAGGACCAGAACGACCAGTGTTGCCGCGAGAGTTACCGCATATATTTTTTTCGTCACCGAGCTGTCTCTCAGTGAAGACCTGAGTCTTTCCGTGAATCTGTCCATATCTGTCCTCCGCCTGTTATGAAGCAAGGTCTATATCTCTACCTTGATCACCTTTTGTATAAGCGCATAGATCCCTATAACGGATACTGCAACGAAGCTCATTATCAATCTTCCCGCAAGTGTTTCATACAGGGGAGCGATATAGTCCGGAGCACACAGGTTCAGGAACAGGATGATCAATACAGGCATCACGAATATCACCATCCCCTCGCTCTTTTTTCTCCTCACCAGCTCATCTATCTCCCTCTCTATGGTCATCTTGTCCATGATCACATTCGCTGCCTTGTTGAGCGCCGTGACGAGGCTCGCTCCCGTCGATTTGCATATCGTGTAGATAGTCACAAAATCATAAACATCCTCTAATCCGCTCGCTGCCGCGAGATCAGCCAGCACTCTGACATCGTTCTCGCCGCCTGTCTCCATGCGCTCGTATGCCTTCATTAGCTCTCCCGCAAGTATCGAGCTTTTGCCGTAAATGCCTGAAAGCGAGGGTATCGACTCCTTTATTGCATCCTTCATCGACCTGCCGGCACCAATTGCGGTTGAAGCCATGAAGAGAAAGTCCTTGAATTCGATGATATATCTGCGCCTTCGCCTCTCTATCACCGCTTCTCTGACGAACTCCCGAAGCTTCGGCGCGAACGGTATGATCACGAGGGCAAAAATGATGTTGCGGTATATCAGATATGAAACCGCGAGTCCTGCAAGCGCGATGCAGCAAAATATGATGATGTTCTCTTTTTTACTGAAGCGGTATTTACGAAGATCTGTCATTCAAATCACATCCTCTCAGCACATCGGCGTATCCGGCTCTGATAAGGCGTTCCCTGTCCTTGAGCCCGTTTCCCGTAGGCTGCAGCACCCTGCTGCTGTCAGCCTTATACAGATAGTTGATGCTGTAATTCTCTCCGTCATATGACATCAGCTCAGCGACCTCTTCGACGCCTCTCCTGCCGCTGGCATCTCTTTTGAGATGCACGAATATATCGATGGCATTGGCTATCTGGTTCCTGACCGAATTTACAGACGCCTGCGCATCCATCAGATACATGGTCTCAAGCCTGTTGAGCATTCCCTTGATCGAGTTGCCGTGTCCCGTCGACATGCTGCCGTCGTGACCCGTATTCATTGCCTGTATCATATCCACGACCTCCTTGCCCCTGACCTCTCCGACTATTATCCTGTCGGGCCTCATTCTGAGGCTGGTCCGTATGAGCCTCTCCATCGTGACCTCGCCCTTTCCGATGGAATTCGCTGCTCTGCACTCCATTTGGACCTTGTTATCGAGATGTGTAATCATCAGCTCAGCCGAGTCCTCGATGATGATCACTCTCTCATCTGAGCCTATATCGGCAGTCAGCGCGTTCAAACAAGTTGTTTTGCCGGACGACATGCCTCCGCTTATGAAAATGTTGTATCCGCTGTGCACGAGCGCTGACAGATCGTCAGCGCATCGCCTCGACAGGCTGCCCGTCTCAACGAGCTCATCCATCGTTATCTCCTTTTCCCTGAACTTTCGGATAGTAAGTATCGGACCGTTCAGAGCCACAGTCTTCAGTACCCCGTTGACTCTGAATCCGCTCGGAAGCCTTGCGTCCACGATAGGATTGGCTTCGTTTACCTCTCTGTGGACATCGGACGCGAACATCCTTATGACTTCTTCGAGCTCAATATCCGAAATAAAGGCATCGTCCACCCGGACAAGCTCCCTGTTCTGTTCAACAAATATCGCGCCAGGTCCGTTTACCATTATCTCGTTGATCGAAGGATCCTCAAGCAGACTGTTTAGCAGACCGTATTTGTATGTGACCCTCTCACATATACTGCCTATTATCAGACTGATCTCCTTCACATCCATATCCTCCGGCACCATGGATGAAAAGAATTCATCCTCCACCCGTTCTCTAATTACTGCCGCATCCGGAGCCTCATCCTGCTCGCTTATCCAGCGCCTTACCCTGGCCGACAGAGATTCGATAGTCTCAGCGTATTTTTGAACCGTAGCTGATTTCGTTATCACCTTCGACAATGACACCGTATACCTCCCTCACATAGTCATCTATACGGAGATTCTCATCATCCGCGCCGCTGATCATGATCTCAGTAAAGCGTGATCGATGTTCTTCTCCAAGCATTGCTTTTACATCTATCAGCTGCCTTGCGGATCCGAAGCACAAAACATTGTCAGCGCTTTTCATTATCTGAAGATTCTCCGTCCTGAAGGCTGTGCCGGCATCCATTACAAGGGTATCGAATTTGGCGGCCAGGCTCCTGATCAGCATCGCCAGGTCTTCAGAGTCCAGATAGGCTATCGGGTTTCTGCCAGCCGGCATCATCAGATAGCTGATGCCGTAGCTGTCAGTATTCGTAAACGCTTCGGGCGGATAGTCACGCTTAGCGTCGAGCATGTACATCAGTCTCGCAAAATAATTGCAGTCAGATCCGTCTGCGTAGCCGTATGTGTTTATGTAATTGAGCGGAAGCACGAGGATCGAGCCGCCTCTCCTGTAAATGATCTGTCTTGCCAGAGCCAGACATCGTTCGCTGCACTGCATCTCCATAGCAGAGCAGACGCATATCGTCCTTGTCAGGATGCTTCCGCTTCCCGCGTCGCCTGTCCAGCTGCAGTAGACCATAGAGAGTTCTGACATGATGCTGCTGATCCTGCTGTATTTGAATACCCGATGAACAGTCTTGTTCTCATCTTTGGAACAGGAGGGAACCAAATCTTTTTGAGTATGGGAAATAAACACAGTATGATCTCTGAGACGCTCCAGCGCATCGCTCCCTATCTCCTCCGGGCGGACGTCGGTCAGTATGACACAGTTTTTCGCAGTGCCTTTAGCGCCCGCTATCTCTACGAAGATCTCCTTGTCAAATTCGGATATCATTTCGATGAGGGCATCTCTGTATTCAACATCTCTTATCAGCAGTCCGATCCTCATAACTTCCTCCTTGTACCCAAAACTATACAAAAAATAAAATCCCGATTCAGTACACATTTTTGCATTAAAAAAATGACGGAATTCATGCGAATTCCGTCGGATTTTATGTTTAAGTGCGAAAAATGCGAAAAATCGGCCTGTTTTGTATACGATTTCTCAGCTGTTCTCTTACCGGGATCTGCCGGTAATCAAATCATCTGCGTTCCTTTTTTCGCCAGCTCATGTTAGAGCAGACTTGCCGATGCTATGAGTCCGGCAAATACGATCGATACCATCGATACCAGCTTGATCAGGATGTTGATCGAAGGTCCGGAAGTATCCTTGAACGGGTCGCCGATAGTATCGCCGACGACAGCAGCCTTGTGGTTATCGCTGCCCTTGCCGTTGAAATGACCTGCTTCGATGTATTTCGTCGCGTTGTCCCAGGCGCCGCCCGAGTTAGCCATGAATATAGCCATGATGAAGCCGGATACCGTAGCGCCGCAGAGCATTCCTACTACTCCGAGTCCTCCGAGTATGAGTCCCGTAACGATAGGAGCAGCGATGCCTACGCATGCAGGCAGTATCATTTCTTTGCGCGAAGCCTTTGAGCAGAGGTCGACGCATCTCGCATAGTCCGCGTCCGCCTTGCCCTCCATCAGGCCCGGGATCTCCCTGAACTGACGTCTTACCTCGAGCACTACGCTCTGCGCGGCCCTGTTGACAGCGCCCATAGTCAGAGCCGAAAAGATGAAAGGCAGACATGCTCCGATAAAGAGACCTACCAGTACCTTAGGATCGAGCAGATTGAGCGTCAGATCCTGTCCGTCAGGAGCGTACACGAGCAGTTTCTCTCTGACATTAGCGAGCAGAGCCAGAGCTGTCATTCCGGCAGAGCCGATAGCGAAGCCCTTTCCTGTTGCAGCTGTTGTGTTTCCGAGTGAGTCAAGAGCGTCTGTTCTCTCACGCACTTCAGGCGGAAGTCCTGCCATCTCTGCGATACCGCCGGCGTTGTCGGCTACAGGTCCGTACGCGTCTGTCGCAAGCGTGATGCCGAGCGTCGATAGCATTCCTACAGCCGCGAGCGAGATACCGTAGAGTCCTATACCGGATGCCGAAGCATCTACCGGGCAGAGGCCCGAGCAGTAATAAGCTATCAGTATTGCCGCGCCTACGATCAGGATAGGAAGGCCTGTCGAAAGCATTCCCGTACCGAGTCCGCTGATGATAAGAGTAGCGGTGCCTGTCTCGGACGACGCAGCGATCTTTTGTGTAGGCTTATATGTATCCGAGGTAAAGTATTCTGTGCAGAGTCCGATCAGCACGCCTGCGGCAAGACCTGCGATGATGGCGAGGTAGAGTCCATAGAACCTGATGCCGAAGAGCCACCATACGAGCACGAACGAGAATACGGCAGTTGCTATAGCCGAGAAATTCGTTCCGCGGCGCAGAGCTGCCAGCAGGTTCTTCTGGCTCGCGCCCTCCTTGGTCTGCACGAAGAATGATCCGATTACCGAGAATATGACTCCGACAGCTGCCATCAGCAGAGGCAGAGCTACGGATTTGACGCCGAGTCCCGATGAAAGGAACGCGATAGCACCGAGAGCGCATGTGGATACCATCGATCCTACATATGACTCATAGAGGTCAGCTCCCATTCCGGCTACATCGCCTACGTTGTCGCCTCCGTTATCCGCGATAACAGCCGGGTTACGAGGGTCATCCTCAGGGATGCCCGCCTCTACCTTACCTACAAGGTCAGCGCCTACGTCGGCAGCCTTTGTAAAGATACCGCCGCCTACACGGGCGAAAAGAGCCATCGAAGAAGCTCCCATTCCGAAGGTTACCATCGCAGCGGTAATGTTCTCGAGCGATTCATGAAATACAAGGTCGAGCAGAGCGTACCAGAGCGAGATGTCCAGCAGGCCGAGACCTACTACAGTAAATCCCATTACCGAGCCCGCTGAAAAAGCTACGCGAAGTCCGCTGTTCAGGCTCTTCTGAGCGGCACATGCGGTACGGTTGTTGGCTCTCGTAGCTATGCTCATCCCGATATAGCCCGAAAGGCCTGAGAAGAAGCCGCCTGTGATGAAAGCGAACGGAACGTACCATGTCAGCTTGTGTGTAGCAGCCATGCCGCAGAGCACGACGAACATCACAGCAAAGAATATGATTACAGTGCGGTACTGACGCTTGAGGAAAGCGCTGGCACCTGTACGGACGAACTGCGAGATCTGCTTCATCCTGTCTGTTCCCTCATCGGAGTTCAGGACCTTTTTGGCCTGAGAATAGGCGAACAGAAGAGCAAGGATGGAAGCTATCAGGCTTATCCAGTACAAATGTGATAACAGATAGTCTTGCATAATGAAATTGCCTCCTTACAATTACATCCCCGGGATGCAGAGCAGCATCTCAGGATCCACAATTTTCCCTTCCTTCAAATTATAGACAGAAAGGTGATTTCAAACAACAAAAAATATAAATTCTAATGTACTTTCAACAAACAGTTTCCTTTCTCATAAGGCAGAGATAAAAACACCTCCAGATATTTGTCATTCATCACAAAGCAATTGGAGATTTACCCATCATCGCTTGTACGATATGTCGTCCTGTATGCACAGGAACTTACGAAATCCTTTTCGCGCATACTCAGTATGTGTAAATTGAATTTTTTGCTTTTCAGGCATACGAGAGCACATACAGTTTTTTAGATCCGCAGGTTACAATTCAGCCCTCGGCCGGGAACATAAAGCTCTGACAGCCGCGCGGCCGATGTGTCGTGAGCGAGGAACCAATCGGAGCGACCCATTTGGCAAGTAGCTCCGTTGGTCTCCGCAGCGAGGGACCACATCGAGACAGC
>JAFRGH010000052.1 GCA_017433945.1 Mogibacterium sp.
CAGTCTATCTTGCCGTATTTGAACGCGAAGAACGCAACAGCCCTGTAGACCTGGTCGTAATCCTCCATATTGTTTACACTGTAGTATTCCGTGAGTGACGCCTTAAGGCTATCCTCGAGATATTCGTACGGGCAGTCTCCTATCCCGAGCACATTGACGCCTCTGTTTTTGAGGCGGTCACAGAACTGCCAGTAGGTATGCGGAAAATTCGGAGAGATAAATACAAAATTCATAAGCTACCTTCTTTCTCTAAACCCAAAAAATTTCAAGTATTATCAGATCATTACCGCCGCACTGCCATAGCATACTTCCCGTTCTTACGGGCCGGCAATTACGGACTCTCTGATCAGGCTTTTTAAAGCACTACCCTGCCTTCGAGCACTGCTCTGAGCCTCTCGCCGTACGGGCTCTTGCCGTAGCGCCGCACGCTCTCCGAGAGTCTCTCATCATCTATCCATCCCATATGATAGGCGATTTCTTCAGGTGATGAAATCGTCATCCCCTGATACTGCTCGATCATGCTGACAAAATCCGTCGCGCGCTGCAGACTGTCAAAGGTTCCCGCGTCCATCCATGTGAAGCCTCTGCCGAGGAGCTGCGCATTGAGTCTGTCCTGCTTAAGGTACATGTCGTTCAGCGTGGTTATCTCGAGCTCGCCGCGAGCGCTCGGCTTTACCTCGTCAGCCATATCGCTTACCCATTTAGGGTAGAAATACAGGCCGACTATCGCGTAATTGCTCTTTGGCTGCGAAGGCTTTTCCTCTACAGATAAGACCCTGAGCTCGGCGTCTCCGCCATCGGTCTTTTCGAATTCCATGATGCCGAATCTCTCAGGATCCTCCACATAGTATCCGAATATCGTCGCCTTGCCTGCCTCTGCATCCCGCGATGCATCCAGCAGCTTGTGATTGAGACCGTTGCCGTAAAAGATGTTGTCTCCGAGTATCATAGCGCAGGCCTCGTCACCGATGAACTCGCGTCCGATCGTAAACGCCTGCGCGAGCCCCTCCGGTTTTTCCTGAACTGCATATGAGAGTTTTATCCCGAATTTGGATCCGTCTCCGAGCAGCTGCTCGATCCTCGGAGTATCCTCAGGTGTGCTGATAATAAGAATATCCTTTATCTTCGCCAGCATCAGAGTCGAAAGCGGATAGAATATCATCGGCTTGTCATACACAGGCAGCAGCTGTTTGGATGTCACCAGCGTCAGAGGGTAAAGCCTGGTTCCGACTCCGCCGGCAAGAATAATTCCTTTCATACTGATCGCCTCCCTTCATGCGGCCCTTGCGGTCACGCAGCAATAGCTTTATCGTCGCGGCTCTGTCTCAGATTGACCGCCAGCAGCACTATCAGCGCTGCCGCAAACACCAGTGTCGAAAGGGCAAAAAGGCTCGGCCTTATGCCGACTTTGACCTGGCTGTATATCAATGTGGAAATAGTGTTGATGCCGGCGCCTCTGGTAAAATACGTGATGATAAAATCATCTACCGACATCGTAAAGCTGAGCAAAAATCCTGACATGATTCCCGGTCTCAGTTCAGGCAGCACTATCCTGCGGAACGCGTATCTCTCGGATGCGCCGAGATCGAGCGCAGCTTCAAACAGCCTGTCAGTATTCTTGTTCATTCTCGGTTTTACCGAGAGTATGACATACGGAATGCAGAATGTCGCGTGGCTGAACAGTATGGTCATGTATCCGCGAGGCAGTCCTACCATGAGGAAGAACAGCATCAGCGCGATACCCGTCACTATATCAGCATTGAGCATAGGGATGTTGTTGAATCCCATAAGTACATTCACATGCCTCTGCTTCATCGCCGCCATGCCAAGCACGGCCATGGTCCCGACGACAGTAGCGACAAGGGCAGCAAGTATGGCGATAGAGAATGTATTGACTATCGCTCCCATCATTATCTTGCTGCGGAACAGCTCCTCGTACCATTTGAGACTGAAGCCCGTCCATACGGACATTGATTTTGCCTCATTGAACGACAGCACTATAAGCGTGAATATAGGCAGGTAGAGGAACAGCATTATTATAAGTATGTATATTCTTCCAATTGCTTTTTTCATCAGATGAGGTTCTCCCCGCCGGTCTTATCAAATTTGCGCAAGAGCAGCATGCTCAGAATTATGAATACCATCATCACCAGTGAAAGTCCGGATCCCAGATACCAGTTGGAATTGACTGTGAATTCCTGCTCGATGATGTTACCTATCAGGTTTATCTTGCCTCCGCCCAGCATGTTTGAAATTACGAATGTCGTAAGCGCCGGAATGAACACCATCGTTATACCGCTTACTATTCCCGGCACGGACAGAGGCAGTATGATCTTTGTATATGTCCCGAGCTTTGTGGCGCCCAGGTCGTATGCAGCCTCGATGAGGTGATTGTCTATCTTGGATACGGTATTGTATATAGGCAGTATCATGAACGGCAGGAAATCATATACCATTCCGAGGACGATGGCTCCCGGCGTATTCATCATCTCCTGACGCGGCAGCCCGAAGAGGCCCAGCAGGCTGTTGATGACGCCCTGTCTCTCGAGCAGCACCTGCCACGCCATAGTCCTGAGCAAAAAGTTCATCCACATAGGCAGGATTATTACGAATATAAGGAATCCCTGTTTGCCGTATTTGCTCTCTCTCAGAACCATAGCCATAGGGAAAGCAATTATCAGGCAGATCAGCGTGCTGATGAACGCAAGCAAAAGGGACAGGCCCAGAGCCTGCATATGGTCATGCCTGAACATGGCCGCGATATTGGCAAAAGTAAAACTCCCGTCACGGCTGGTGAAGCCGTAATAAGCTATTGAGATAAGCGGGATCACTGTCCCTGCGATTATCCACAGTATGAATGGTGCGGCATAGCGCTTCTTTGCAATCACTTCAGTTTGTTCTCCGGATATAGATTAAGCAGAAATAGCTTTCGGATGGCTCGCTGACTCTCACGGTCCATGCGGGCTAAATGTCGAGCTCGATGGCTGATTCAGCCTCTGATCTCGGTTTTTGCATGATCTGTATGTTCTCAGGTCTCACATACATGCCTATCTTTTCGCCGACATCATGCTGATCGTAGTTTTGCAGCAGCCATTCTATTTGTCCGTCTTCGCTCTGTACCAGCATCTCATAGTGGACACCGATAAAGAGCTTGGAAATGATAGTGCCGTTGAACAGTCCCTTGCCGTAAGGTCTGATCTCTATATCCTCAGGTCTTATTACCACATCGACCGCTGTGTGTGGCGGGAATCCCTGTTCGCTGCCGTCTATGCAAGGATAATCTATGTCGTTGATCCTCACGAGCTTTTCGTCGATCATCAGTCCCGAAAGTATGTTGCTGTCCCCTATAAAATCGGCTACGAAGGCGTTTACAGGCTCATCATATATCTCTTCCGGAGATCCTTCCTGCTGTATATATCCTTCATTCATGACCACGACCTTATCGGACATAGTCAGCGCCTCTTCCTGGTCGTGGGTTATGTACAGGAAGGTGATCCCGAGCTCTTTTTTGAGTCTTACAAGCTCATACTGCATCTCCTGCCTGAGCTTGAGGTCGAGGGCTCCGAGCGGTTCATCAAGAAGCAGCACTCTCGGCTCATTTACTATGGCTCTGGCCATCGCTATTCTCTGCTGCTGTCCTCCGGACAGCTGATCGATGCGTCTTGTTTCAAATCCGTCGAGGTTGACCAGTTTGAGAGCGTATTTGATCTTATCCTTGATGTATGACTCAGGTTTGTTTCTGACCCTCATGCTGAAGGCGATGTTTTCGCCGACGTTCATATGAGGGAAAAGAGCATAGTTCTGAAATACCGTATTGACCGGTCTCTGATTTGCAGGCATATCAGTTATATCTTTTCCATCAAAAAACACTCTGCCCTCATCCGGACGTTCAAAACCGCCTATTATCCTCAAGGTGGTGGTTTTTCCGCAGCCGGACGGGCCGAGCAGAGTTACAAACTCGTTTTCATCAACGCTGAGATCGATGCCGTTCAGTACAACAGTATCGTCAAAGCTCTTGATTATGCCTTCAAGTCTTATCAGTTCACCCAATATATTACCCTCCCGAAACAAACAGCTTCAGCTGCGGCTGCGCTTGCGATGCAGCCGCAGTCATTATTTTTGTATATCAAATCTTTGTATTATTCAAGTCCAATGCCGGCGAGAACATCAAGTATGCTCTCCATCTGAGTACCTTCGTTGAATTCGATCCTGCCCATGTCCGCTTCCTGTGAAAGAACAGGATCAATAGGCAGCTTCTCGAGCAGCTTTATTCCGTTTGCAGCAGCTACGGCCTCTGCCTGGCTCGGTCCGAACATCTCGATCCTGCGTCCGCAGTCAGGGCATGTGATATAGCTCATATTCTCAACCAGTCCGAGTACAGGGATGTTCATGAGGTTAGCCATGTTGACAGCCTTGGCAACGATCATCGATACGAGATCCTGCGGTGATGTAACTACGATGATTCCGTCGACAGGCAGCGACTGGAATACAGTCAGCGGAACATCGCCTGTTCCCGGCGGCATGTCGATAAAGAGCACGTCGAGATCTTCCCACATAACCTCTGTCCAGAACTGTTCGACGACGCCTGCGATAACCGGGCCTCTCCATACTACCGGGTCGGTCTCGTTTTCGGTCAGCAGATTGATAGACATCAGCTTTATCTCTGTAGGCGTTACTGCAGGGAGTATACCGAACTCGGATCCCATAGCCTTTTCATGCACACCGAACATCTTTGGAATGGACGGGCCTGTGATATCCGCATCCATTATGCCCGTTTTGAAGCCGTGTCTCGTAGCCGCCAGAGCCGACAGAGCGGTTACCATTGATTTACCTACTCCGCCCTTGCCGCTGACGACGCCTATGACCTTTTTAACAGAGCTGTGTTCGTTCAGCTTAGCCTTTTGTATTCCGCCGCCATCTCTTGACGCGCAGTCAGCTCCGCATGTGCTGCAGTCATGAGTGCAGTTCTCATCAGGGGCACCGCCCTGACCGTCAGCCATCATTACAGGTCTGTTCATTTGCTTTAACATTTCACATCCTCCACAATATTCTATATGAATTTTTTATGTACGGTCTTTATGTACCGTTTTGAATTATTTTTTTCTTCTTATTTTCAACTTATAATTATATATATTTTTCTATACCAATTACAACATCCATCCGCAATATTTATATAAGAGGAGGCGGTTCGAGATGCAGTGAGCCAAAAAGAACCATCCCCATTGACTCATCATTTTCTGACCACGGTGCGGCTGGCTCCGTCGAATACCGTTATTCCCGCCTTGTCGAATGCCGGCAGCAGCTCAGCAGCGTATTTGCGCGAAGTGCCTAAGCGGTCCCGGTAATCCGCCAGCGTAAACGCTCCGTCGAAGCTTTTTGCAGTCTCAACAGCCTTGTCCCACGCATCGGCAGCTATATAATACGAAGGGTTCACCTTGAGTATCGCGCCTTCGCTTGTCAGGTCGCCGAGTATCGCGGCAATGATCCCGCGGTCCCTGTCGAGAGCAAAGATATCATCCGTCTTTATCATCTCAAGTCCTGCTTCCGCATACTGCTTTGAGATGCGCTCCTTCAGAGCCTTCTGTTCATCACTGTATTCTATTTTGAAGCCGCTGAGCGCTATGGCCTTGCCTCTGTCCTCTATTACGCCTGTTCCGATCAGATACTTCATAAGAGACTGCAGCAGCTTTTCGTCATCTATGTGCCATATATCCCTGAGCCTCGAAAGGAGCTCCTGTCTCGGCATTCCGTCAGCCAGAGGATTTGATCTGTGATATTCGTTAATGAGATTTTCAAGTTCTGCAGTGAATCTGTCATATTTTTCGGGAGCAAGAAGAGTTCCGTCACCGAGGCATACTATTCCCTGCGCGTTATCAAGAGCTGATTCCATCTCACCATGGAGCAGTCCGAGTTCGCGGGCCAGCTCATCTTTTTTGACCGGCCGTCTCTCACCTGCCTTTGCCAGGATGATATCCGAAATATCCCCACGGTCGAGTATCTCCATTCCCGCAAGGACCTCTTCGCGGTTCCTCTTGTGCTTTAACGGCAGGGTATCAAGGATAATGCCGCCGCCGATGGTGATGATAGGGGAATAGAATCTGACTATGAACCTGTCTCCTCTGCGGACCGCTATCGGTTCCTCGAGCCTGAGCTGCGCATAGCATTCCTCATCCGCAGCAAGCGCGTCCCTGTCAAGCAGTATGACCTTGGTGATCACCTCATCAGAACCCGTATAAAGATGGACCCGGCTGTTGTTCAGTATGATGCGGTCGGATGAACTGAATACATTGAGTCTGACATCTATCATATTCGTCACTGTAACCGCATCCTTCGCTGCCAGCACATCGCCTCGTTCTATCTCTTCCTTGTCGATCCCTGACAGATTGATCGCAGTGCGCTGACCGGCTATCGCCGTATCGGTGCTTTTGCCGTAGGTCTGTATCCCGCGTATCTTTGCGCGCCTGCCGTCTGTTCCTCCCGGGCCCTCGCCCTGATGCGGATAGATGACCACCTCGTCTCCGACTCTGACTGTTCCGTCGACAAGCGTTCCGGTGACTACGGTTCCGAAGCCGGACATCGTGAACACCCTGTCTACAGGGAGCCTGAACAGCTCCTTCTCCTCACGACGCTTGCTCTCGCGGTCACATTTTCTGATTATTTCCTCTTTAAGCAGCTCTATGTTTTCGCCGGTAGCCGAGCTGACAGCTATCACAGGCTTGCCCTCGAGGAAGGAGCCTTTGAAATAATCGTTTACTTCCTCGAGCAGCATTTCGAGCCATTCCTCATCGACCATGTCTGTTTTGGTGACTGCTATGATACCGTCGTCTATTCCGAGAGCCTTTAGTATCTCAAAATGCTCCTTAGTCTGCGGCATGATACCTTCATCGGCCGCAACTACAAAGAGTACGAAGTCTATCCCGCCGATGCCGGCAAGCATGTTTTTGATGAATTTTTCATGTCCCGGCACGTCTATGACTCCGATATTGTATCCCGCGTCATTAGGTATGTGCGCGAAGCCGAGCTCGATGGTTATGCCGCGCTTTTTTTCCTCTTCGAGCCTGTCCGTATCGATGCCGGACAGAGCTTTTATCAGTCTTGTCTTGCCGTGGTCGACATGCCCTGCTGTACCGATAATAATGTTTTTCATAGTATAAATAGTCCGTTTTTCCTGCTCAATTCGATCAATTTCGCTTTTCAGCTGTCCGCCTGTGACCGCCGTCGCACAGCCTCTGTCGACCGGCCGCCTGTAAGCGGTCCGTCACCGGTCGTCGATCGGCCGCCCGTAAGCGGTCTCTCACCATCCGCGGAACGCTGATGCCACTGTTTCTGTCTCATTCTCTGCTATCGTCCTCACGCAGAGCAGGAGTCTGTCCTCGTGTATGCGCGCGATGACAGGGATGTCCGCTTTGCGCAGGCGGCGCTCGATGCTGTCAGCGGACCTGCTGCTGTCGCTGACAGCAACTGCCCATCCGGGCAGGCGCACCATAGGTGCCGAGCCGCCGCCGATCTGATCCAGAACCTTTACGATTTCAAGGCTTATCCGGTCTCTGCCGGCCGCCCTGTATATTTCTTCAGCAAGGCGCTCCGCTCTTGCCTTCATTTCATCTTCGGATGCCGCGATCATACTGAGCACCGGTATATCCCTCAGAGCCAGGCTGCGGTCCCTGTATTTGGCCAGAGTCGCTTCAAGAGCGGCAAAGGTCATCTTATCCACTCTGAAGGCTCTCGCGAGCGGATGTTTTTTCATCGCTTCGATGTATTCGCGCTTGCCGCAGATTATTCCTGCCTGCGGACCGCCAAGCAGCTTGTCGCCGCTGAAGAGTATTACATCGATACCTGTCGCGAGAGACGCCGGAACATTAGGCTCGTTCAGCCCGAACTCGCTCATATCCACCATCAGACCGTTTCCCATATCGAATATGACAGGCAGATCATGTCTGTGCCCTATCTCCACAAGCTCCTCGAGCGTCGCTTCTTCGGTAAAGCCCACCACATCATACTTGGATCTGTGGACCTTCATAAGAGCACCTGTCTCGAAGCGGCGCGTGCCTCTCGGATCATCCATCAGAGCGGCCTCTCGCCCGCGAAGCTCCATTTCTCTGAGCATTTCCTTCGTAATAATCGCATTTTCGTAATCCGACGGCTTGGTCTTGTTGCTGGTGCCTATCTCCTGCAGGAACGCGCCGGACTGCCTCATGATATCCGGTATCCTGAACGCTCCGCCGATCTCCACCAGCTCGCCGCGCGATACGATTATTTCCTTTCCCCTGCCGAGAGCAGCCAGCACTATCATCGTTGCCGAAGCGTTGTTGTTTACGACCATGGCGTCCTCTGCTCCCGTGAGCTCGGCAATGAGTTCACCTACCAGGTCGTGCCTCGAGCCTCGCCTGCCCTTTGCGACATTGTATTCGAGTGTCGAATAGCCCTGCGATACCCTGACGACATTGTCAAGAGCGTCCTGACACAGAGGTGCCCTGCCCAGATTCGTATGCAGTATGGTTCCGGTAGCGTTTATCAGCGGATACAGGTTCAGCTGTTCGTTTTCCGCAAAGCGCGCGGCAGCCAGTCCTGCGATATTTGCCGGTTCAAGCTGCTCTATATCAAAGCCCCGGGCCTCCTCATCATCAGCAAGACCGAGTATACGCTGCCTCATATCCGATATGACGCCGCGCACAGCATCGGTCACCAGCAGTGAGCTTGTATCATCTGCAAGCAATAAAAGAGACTCCTGTTTCATCACTTCATCGATCTTAGGGAGTCTTCTCAGTAAATCTTTCTTATTCATAAATTTTCCTCCGACCACAGATAAACAAAATGGCGGGAGTATGTGGGAATCGAACCCACCCGGGAGGCTCCTAACCCCCTGCAAACGGTTTTGAAGACCGCGAGGCACACCAGCACCTATCTACCCCCAGGTCGCCGCGGAGAATCGCACAAAAAAAGTGTTATTTCAGCCGCGCTCCGCATATTTTAACAAAAAACAGCACGCATATCAACTGAATTATTAACGTGGGGGACGGTTCGCAAGTCTATAGGGTCTCTTTGACTCACGTCCCGTCCCCATTGGCTCTTTGCTTATTAAATAAACAGGGGTGATGTCTCGGGCTCCAGCGTCACGTTGCCGCTCTCGATCTCGTGTCTGCCCTGCCAGAGCTGCTGTCCGGACGATTTGTTGGTGATCGTTTTGCCTGCTTCAAGTGAATGCGTCAGCCATACATTACCGCCGACAACGCAGTCATCGCCTATCTTCGTATCGCCGCCGAGTATCGTGGCTCCGGCATAGATGACCACCCTGTCGCCTATGTCCGGATGGCGCTTTACGCCCTTTACCGGCGTGCCGTCCTCTGAAAGGTCGAAGCTCTTCGAGCCGAGCGTCACATGCTGATATATCTTGACGTGTTCGCCTATCGTCGTCGTTTCTCCGATAACTACGCCCGTACCGTGGTCTATGAAGAAATAGCTGCCTATCGTCGCGCCGGGATGTATATCGATGCCGGTCTGCTGATGCGCTATCTCAGTCATGATGCGCGGGATCAGCGGCACGCCCATTTCGTACATTTTATGGGCTATGCGGTATATCGTTATCGCCTTGAATGCCGGATAGGTGATGATGACCTCGTCCATGCTCTTTGCAGCCGGGTCTCCCTCATAGCCTGCTCTGACATCAGTTTTGAGGACTTCAAGGATCTCAGGGAGCGATTCTATCACCTCCTCGACCCTTCCGGCAGCCTCTTCCGTATCCTGATAAACCAGATTGAAGGCCTGGGTCAGCGCGTCATAGGCGCGCATCAGCTCCCAGGTCCTCTTTTCGGTCTCGACGAACCTGCCGCGCCACTTGCCGTAGTGATACGGGAACATAGCTATCATCAGATTCTCAATAGCTTCGCCCACAATAGCTTCTATACCGAGGTACATGCCCTCGCCCGGCCTCGTATTGATCTCAGTCATGCGAGCCGCGATCTCCTCCAGCTTGCAGGCGCCTGCCCATCTGTTCTCTGTCGTCATTTCATCATCCTCTGTAAAAGGGAAAGAGCCGATGATTCTCACGGCTCCTTCCGGTCAATCTGTATATATCGATCACGCCTGCATCGAAGCCGCAGCCTCTCTCAGAGCCTTGCTCAGCTGATCCGGGCAGGATGTATCCTTGAAGCCGCACCTTGTGCCTTCAAGTCTTCCTATGACATCATCCACCTTCATTCCCTTGATCAGCTTTGAGATGCCGCTGAGATTGCCGTTGCAGCCTCCGGTGAATACAACGTCCTTGACCGTGTCTCCGTCGAGTTCGATCTCGATCATCTGAGAGCATACGCCCTCAGGATAATATGTGAATTTATTCTGCATTATCTACTCCGCCTATAATTTAACTGATTCCATCTAAAATACCGGATACACAGGGGCAAACCGCCGTACTCGTTCGCGGACATTCCGGCCCCTGCACTCGATCACAGTCCGATCTGATCCGCGATCTCCGTCATCGACTCGAGAGCGATGTCTATGAATTCATCCCAGCTGATGCCGGTCTTTTCGATCTCCATCATGAACTGCCTGTTTGCTCCGGCCGCGAATCTGGATTCCTTGAATCTCTTGTTGACGGATTTGTGCTTTACGCTGGCGATCTTCTTATCAGGATAAATCTGCGCAACAGCCTTGCAGAAGCCCGACATAGGGTCTGCCGCGATCAGGGCGTATTCAAGTGTGGTCTTAGGATATACTCCCGTCTCAGGATTGTGCGCCATGATGGCACTCTCCATGACAGGATCACCGAATCCTTCTTTTTGCAGTATCTCTGCAGATACACGTCCGTGAGTCGACATATCCTGTCTCCACGGAGCCGTCTCCTCGTCGAGGTCGTGCAGCAGTCCGCAGATGCCCCAGTATTCGATATCATCCGGTGCCAGCCTCTTGGCCAGACCTCTCATGATAGCCTCTACCGCATAGCTGTGGGTGATATAGTTTTCGCCCTTAACGTATTTGTGGAGCAGCTCGTTAGCCTGCTCTCTCGTAAGCTTTGCTTCCATTGAATCATTCCTCCGGTTTGCGAATATTTCAGTGTTTACTCTTTAATGTTTTTTAGTGCAAACTATATTGTACATAATTGTCACAGAATTGCAAGCAAAGTTATAATTCAGCAAATGGCCTGGAGCAGCAAAACTCCCCGGACGCTTTATCCGGGGATCTCAATCATTATTCTATATCCGGCGTTATTATTCTGCGATATTATTCTGCGCTTATATCTCCACTGCCATATCCACTACTCTTATGAAATCGTCGCGCATCAGCATACCCATCTCTGTCACCTCGTCGTTTGTCAGAGGTCTGCCGCTGAGTCCTGCCGCCTTGTTAGCCAGGGCGGAAATGCCGATGACCTCGAGTCTCGCGTGCGCGGCGATTATCGCCTCGGGAACGCTCGACATGCCGACAGCATCCGCGCCGAGCACTCCAAAGGCCCTTATCTCGGCCGGCGTCTCAAAGGACGGGCCGGTCACCATAATGTACACGCCCTCGTAAAGCTTTATTCCTGCATCTGCCGCCTTTTCCTTAAGCTTATCGCGCAGGCCCTTGTCATACACATATGTCAGATCCGGGAAACGTGTGCCGTATTCGTCGAGATTGCGGCCTATCAGCGGGTTGGCGCCGGAAAAATTGATATGGTCGCTTATCAGCATCAGGTGCCCGGCCTCATGCTCCGGATTGATGCTTCCGGACGCGTTGGTTATTATCAGCCTTTTGATGCCGAGCTCGACCATCACCCTGGTCGGAAATGCCGTCATTTCAATCGAGTTGTTCTCGTAGAAATGGAATCTGCCTGCCATGACGAGCACTTTTTTGCCCTTACGGCTGCCGTACACGAGTTGTCCGCGGTGGCTGTCCACGGATCCGGCATACATGTTCGGTATCTCGTCATACGGGATCACTATCGCGTCTTCGATACTGTCCGCGTAGTCATTGAGCCCGGTCCCGAGTATTATTCCTATTTCAGGATCAGTCACACCCTTGTCTCTCAGGAAACCCGCAGTTTCACGAATATCTGATCTCAGTCGTTCGCACTGATCTATACTTTTCTGAATAACATCCATATCCTGCCACTCCTCGTAAAATCCGTATATATCACTCCGGCTTTCCTGCCGCAGCTTCGGCCACCCTTCGCACCTCGGCTATGCTCATTTCCTTTTCGCGCGCGATGCGCGCAAGATCGTCATACTCGAATTTGTGCCTGCTCACGCCGTATCCGCTGACATACTTGCATCGGACATCACCGTAGGGCGTCGCGACAACAGCCTCGCTGCGCTCGAGTATATATCTCGCGGAAATGATCTCTCTTATGCCGATGGTGCTCGTGTATCTGAAAATCTGCTCTATCATAGCGGATTTTTGCGCTTCGTCGTCAGCGCACATCACGGTAAACAGCCATGCGGGCCGGCCCTTTTTCATGACTATCGGCGTTACGGAAACGTCCTTTGCGCCGGCCTCCATGACGCGTTCGGCCGCGAAGGCTATCTCCTCCGCGGTCATGTCATCAATATTGCATTCAAATTCGCAGACTCTGTCGTTCATGATTTTTATTTCGTCAGCAGCTCCGCGATCTGTACGGCGTTCGTTGCAGCTCCCTTGCGCACCTGATCGCCGCAGCACCAGAGGATGATGCCGTTTTCATTCACAAGATCTCGCCTGATCCTTCCTACATCTACTATATCCTGATTCGATGTCAGGATTGGCAGAGGATAAACGCGCGCGTCGCCGTCATCGTAGAGCTTTGCTCCGGCAGCCTCGCTTATCGCTCTGCGGACATCATCGAGCTCCAGCCTGTCCTCAGTGATCACGCATGCGGAAATAGCGTGCGATCTCTCGACAGGTACTCTTACGCAGGTGCAGGACACTTTCATATCAGGCAGATGCATGATCTTGCGGCCCTCATTCTGCAGCTTCATCTCCTCGGATGTATACAGGTTCCCGCCAAATCCGCCGATCTGCGGGATCAGGTTGAACGCGATCTGGTGCTGGAATACCTTCGGCTGTATGTCGGCGCCGTAGGAATTGCCCTTGCCGCCTGCAGCTCTTGCTTTCAGGATAGCTTCGGATTCTTCGTACATCTCGACAGGGCCGGCCGCTCCCGCACCGCTCGTCGCCTGATACGTCGAAGCATACATAGCCTTGATCTCGGACAGCTTGTTTATCGCGTTGACGGCTACCAGAGTGATGATGGTCGAGCAGTTCGGGTTGCTGATTATCCCCTTGTTCCATTCAACATCCTCAGGATTGATCTCAGGCACGACCAGAGGTACCTCGGGATCCATCCTGAATGCCGAAGAATTATCTACAAAGACAGCGCCGGCCGCCTTGATATGAGGCGCCATCGCCTCCGCGATGTCGTTCTCGGAAGCGCCGAGAACTATATCCAGTCCGTCAAAGGCTGTCACACAGGTCTTCTGAACCGTAACATCTCCGAAAGGTGTCGAGAGCACTTTGCCCTCGGATCTCGCGCTCGCCAGGCATCTCAGCTCGCCTACAGGGAAATTCCTCTCGCCGAGCACCTTTATCATTTCCTGTCCTACAGCACCGGTAGCGCCCATTACACCTACGTTGAATTTTTTCATCTCTTGTCGTCCTTTCTTGATTCGTCTTAATTCTTTCTTTATTCATCTACATCGCGAAGCTGTCGTACAGCACGCGCACGGTCCTTTCGAAGTCCTCAGAATAAACTCCGACCATGATATTTATCTCATCCGCTCCCTGTTCTATTGTTCGGATATTGATCTTGTTGTCTCCGAGAGCCTTGAATATCTTGCCTGATATGCCGGTTCTGTAAGCCATCTGCCGGCCCACGATCGCGATCAGGCTTATGCCCTCCGTAAGCTCGCAGCTGTCGATGCTCTCGTTGCTCTTGAGCTCATGCATCAGATCGTATTTTTTCGTTTTTATGCTCTCACTCGGGAACAGCACGGAGACGCTGTCGACACCGCTCGGTATCTGCTCCACCGGTATGTCATATCTGTCGAAGAGCTCGAGCACCTGCCTCAGCAGTCCGAGCTTCGCGTCACCTATGCGGCTCTTGTATATATTTATTATAGAGAAATCTTTTTTACCGGCAATACCTGTGATGAATCTCTCGTGCTCCTCCTGCAGCTCATCGTCAAAGCTCTCCTGTATTATCGTGCCCGGATCCTCCGGCGCGTTGGTATTTCGTATGTTGACAGGTATGTCCTTGAGCCTTACAGGAAATACGGTATCCTCGTGCAGTACGCTCGCGCCCATGTAGCTGAGCTCGCGCAGCTCGTCATATGTTACCCTCGCGATAGTCTTCGGATCCTTTACTATCCTCGGGTCGACCATGAGAATTCCTGACACATCGGTCCAGTTCTCGTAGATATCCGCCTCGAGCGAGGCTGCCGCGATGGCGCCCGTTATATCTGAGCCGCCGCGCGGAAATACGTGTATCTCGCCGTTCGGAAATGCTCCGTAGAATCCCGGCGTCACGATCCTGCCGTAAACGTCCTTGATGTCTCTGAGCTTCTGAGCCGAGAGCTTGTTGTCCACCTTGCCGTCGTAGTCGAAGGTCAGCCAGTCGGCCGCGTCGACAAATTTGAAGCCGAGGTATTCCGCCATCAGTACAGCGCAGAAATACTCGCCTCTGGATACGATGTAGTCGACGGAAGCGTTTTTATCCAGGCTGCCAAGCACCTCGTTCACCATGGATTCGATATCCGCGCTGAGTCCGCACTCCCTGCATATCTCCGCATACCTGTCGCGTACCATAGAGAGTATGTTCTCATGGTTCACTCCGTATTTGATGTGCGCGTGTATCAGATAGAGGAGATCAGTGATCTTGTTGTCGCCGCTGTTTCTCTTGCCGGGCGCGCTCACGATGACGACCTGCCTCGCATCGTCGTATTCAACTATATCCTTTACCTTGGCGAACTGGCTGCTGTCACTAAGGCTCGATCCGCCGAATTTTAAAACTTTAAGCATGTGTTGATTATACCTCTTTCATTCATTATTGATATAAGTCAAAAGAGCTGTTCCCATTTGATTCATTAGAGCTGTCCCCATTTGACTCATCAGCTCATCTGCTTATTCTGCCAGGCCGGCGATGAACATCGGCTTGCCTTTTTCCTTGCGGTGCTGTGCCATCGCATGCATCTCCGTTACGCTGACGGGCCTGGAAATGCAGTAGTAAATGCCGTCCTTCTCTTCATATGTGTCGATGAACGGCTCTATATGCTCACACATCCTGTTGTGCCTGATGTAATACCTGTGTACAGCAGAGCCGTTGTCCACTCTGCATTCACCGGACGCTGCCGGGATCTCCATCCTGACGCCTTCACGGATGTCGAGTATATCCTGCACCACAGATTCTCCCGTTGGCAGCTTGCCTGCGCCCTGTCCGTAGAAGCTCTGTGTGCCTACGCTCTCTCCGACGAGGGTGATCAGATTATTGTTCGTCCTTATATTGGCCTCGAGGCTTGTGACAGGGAAGGCTGTCGGCTCAACATAAGCGCTTATCACGCCGTTTTCGCAGCGTGCGTTCATCATGAGTCTGCATACCAGGCCTTTATCCTTAAGATAAGCGATGTCCGCCGCGCTGATCGTATCTATACCGTAGCAAGGAACTTGATCCTCCTTTATTACGGTGCCGAACGCGAAATTGGCGGAGATAACCGTCTTGCGCAGAGTATCCGTTCCCTCTATATCCGCTGCCGGATTCGCCTCGGCATATCCGAGAGATTTGGCTTCAGCCAGCATTTCATCGAAATCCGCTCCGCTTTCGTGCATCGCGTCCAGTATGAAATTGCAGGTGCCGTTGACTATGCCTCTGACCTCCTGTATCGTATCGCAGCGTCTCGTCCTCAGGAGATTGTAAAGCCACGGAATGCCGCCGCCTGCCGCAGCAGTGAACCTGAGCTCCGCGCCGTTTGCTGCAGCCGTCTCCATCAGCTCGCCATAGCATGCGCTTATCAGGTTCTTGTTAGGTGTCACAACATGCTTGCCGGCTTTGAGGCATTCCATAACGAATTTCTTCGGAGTATCTATACCTCCCATAGCCTCTACGACCAGCTCGATCTCCGGATCGCCTGTTATATCCGCAAGCTCCGTGGTGAATTTATCAGCTATATGTTCATAGCCTTTTCTTATCTGCAGATCAAGTATCTTTACGACCTCGATGCCGCCGGCATCCATTGCCACATCATAGGCACCGCTGCCGACCGTGCCGAATCCCATTATCGCGATCTTCATATCTTACTCTCTCCTTTACATTTGCGCCTGTGTTTAGTTGTGTGCTTAATACTATACACTTATCCGTCTCCATCAAAGCGGATATCCACAGGCACAAATCGCGCTAATTTGTTTTCAAAAACAAAAAAATCCTGTGAAATTATATTGCTTCCGCTTTGAGCGGACAATTTTAAAAAATATGTCCGCAGAACATAAACACTTGTCTTTATCTCGAAAATAATGTATCATAACTGTATTGTTTTTTCAACGGTTTTGCGTTTCAGCCGGGAAAGGTAATGTAATTTTCCTTAAACTGTAATATTTACATTACTATTCGTTTCGATCGGTAATGTATATTTCGCAAAACTGCGTTATTTACATTAACAGAAAACATAAACAGACTTTGAATTAAAGGAGCTATACAAATGATCAAGTACATCAGCACACGCGACAGCAGCCACAAGGTCTCAGCATCCCGCGCCATACTCAGCGGACAGGCGCCTGACGGAGGCCTGTACATACCTGAATCACTCGATGATATCAGGACTGATTATCACAAAATCATAGACAACGATTTCAAGGGCATGGCGCGTGCCGTATGGAATATTTTCTTTGACGACTACGGCAGCGAAAGGATAGAGGAGATTGTCGAAAAGAGCTATACCGGCAAATTCTCGTCTCCTGATATCACGCCGCTTGTCAAGGCAGGCCGCGATTCTTCATATGTTCTGGAGCTCTACCACGGACCGACCTCCGCATTCAAGGACGTCGCGCTCTCCGCTCTCCCTAATCTGATGACAGCTGCAAGGTCCATGAACGATTTTGAGGATGATATCCTCATCCTCACGGCTACATCGGGCGATACCGGGAGCGCCGCGCTCTTCGGCTTCAGCGACGTACCGGGCACGAGCATCATAGTATTCTATCCTTACGGCGGTGTTTCGGATACGCAGCGTCTGCAGATGGTCACAGCACCGGGCAGCAACACTAAAGCCGTCGCTGTTAAGGGCAATTTTGACGACGCCCAGACCGGCGTCAAGCAGCTTTTCCGTGAAATCCCTAAGCCTAAGCAGGGCGTATCGCTTTCAAGCGCCAACTCCATCAACATAGGCAGACTCGTGCCGCAGATCGTCTACTATTTCTCGGCATATAAGCAGCTGCTCGATATGGGCGCGATCAGCGACGGCGACAAGGTCGACTACATAGTGCCGACAGGCAATTTCGGCGACATCATGGCCGGATATTTCGCCAGAGAAATGGGACTTCCGGTAGGCAGACTTGTCTGCGCGTCCAACAAGAACGACGTGCTGGCAGAGTTCCTCGAAACAGGACACTACAACAGGAAGAGACCTTTCCACAAGACGACCTCGCCTTCGATGGACATACTTGTTTCGAGCAATCTCGAAAGACTGCTCTACTATATCTGCGGAGCTGATCACACCCTTGAGTACATGAGATCACTTGCGGAGACAGGCGAATATACGATCACAGCTGACGAGCTCTCAAGGATACGCTCGGTATTCACCGGCCTGTACGCATCAGACGAGGAGGGCGCGGCAGCTATCAGAGCCGAGTTCGAGGCGGAACACTATCTGATGGATACCCATACAGCCATCGCATGGTCCTGCATGGAAAAATACAGAGGATCGGATGAAGGTAAGAACGCCGCGGCATATGTAGTGCTTTCGACAGCCTCCCCGTACAAATTCTCACGCGCCGTACTCGAGGCTCTCGGCGAGGATGCTTCCGGGTCCGACCGCGAGAATATGGAAAAGTGCCATGAGATTACCGGCGCAGCTGTACCCGAAGGCCTTGCAGGCATTTTTGATCGCGAGATACGCCATAATGACGTCATAGAAACAGCAGCTATGAAAACTTATGTAGTTGAAAATTGCGATAAGTAAAGGTACAATCAAGATGCAAGGTAAATACCTGATAGTTGACAAGGCTTTGCTTCCCCCATACTGCGAAAAGGTCGCCCGCGCGAGAGAACTGCTCGATGAAGGGCTGGCACGCGATGTAAGCGAAGCCGTTCGTAAAGTCGGGATATCCCGAAGCACTTTTTACAAATACAAGGACCTTGTGAGAGATATAAGCACTGTCTCCATGGGTCGTCACGCCATCATCTCAATGATGATGAGCCATCGAGTCGGTTTGCTGTCGACCGTTCTTCGTGTTGTCTCAAACTACGACTACAGCATTTGGACAATTACCCAGAATCCTCCCGTAGACGCCAAGGCAAACGTTGTGATCACACTCGAGCTTGGCGAGGATGCTGACAATCTGGACAATATGATCAGAGAGATCAGCGAGCTGTCCGGGCTTTCCCGGGTACAACTGCTGGGAATGGATTAGGAGGTAAAATGGATTTCAAGCAGATCGAAGCATTCGTAAATGTTGTAAGGTATAAGAGTTTCAGCAAAGCAGCAGATGCCACGTTTTTCACTCAGCCTACGATCAGCACTCACATACGCAATCTGGAAAAGGAGCTGGGTGTCAAGCTGCTGGACCGCAAGAGCCGCGTAGTCGAAATGACTCCGCAGGGAAGCAAGTTCTACAAATATGCTGTAGAAATGATCAACGCGAGAGCTCAGGCGTTCGATGCGCTCGGCAGCGCCAGCGACAGCGTCGAGGGGATACTGGAGATACAGAGCTCCTCTATTCCCGGCATTACCTTTCTTCCGGAGTATCTGGCTGATTTTCGCAGAGAAAACAGCGGAATACAATATTATGTTTCGATGTCGGATACACAGACTGTCATCGATAATATACTCGAACGGCGCGGCGAGATAGGTTTCATCGGCGAGGATGTCACACTCAGCGCTCTTGATTCATCCCTTGTGGCCAGAGACAGGGCTGTGATGATAGCTCCTGCATCATACGGGCTGCCTGACAGGATAAGCATGGCTGAAGCTGTCACCTGCCCGTTCATATGGCGCGAGACCGGATCGGCTACACGCAAGAGCTTTGAACATGCAGCGGCAGCGCTCGGATACGACAAGGAGGTGTTCGAAGTCGCCGCGATGTTCGATGACATCGATCCTATGATCAGATCCGTTGAAGCAGGGCTCGGTGTTGCCATCGTATCTGAGAAGATGGCGAAGTCTCTCGGGCCGAATATCCACATTGTCGAAATAGACGGATTTGACGAGATACGCTCATTTTACATGATCAGCCTCAAAAATATTTCTCTTTCGCCTGCGGCAGAGGCTTTCAGGCAGTACGTCTATTCGCACTCGCTTCTCACAGGAGATCAGTCCGAAAACAATCAACGCTGATAAAGCGCAAACAAAGGCCCGGGGTCAGCTGCCTGACTCCGGGTCTCTTTCGTAAATCTTATGTCCTGATCGGTCATCCTAATCATGTATCTCTATTGTGAATCTGCCTTTTCTCGGTTTGAAGTATCCGATGACGTCAGTCTCGCACCCTCTCTCGCCAAGCTGCTCCGTCAGTCTCGGCAGCTCACTTTCGTCCACTGCAATCAGCAGGCCTCCCGAAGACTGCGGGTCATACAGGCAGTCTATCAGAGCTCTCAGATCCGCGTCCCTGTCAGGATCCTTTGACAGGAACTCCATGACCTCCTGTCCGACGTAGTTCCTGTTCCTGTATGCGCCGGCAGGAATGATGCCCATGGCAGCCATTTCAAGAGCCTTTGGGAAAACAGGCACCTTATGGCTGTAAAGCTCGAGTGTAACGTCCCCTGCCCTCGCCATTTCAGCGGCATGGCCTATAAGGCCGAAGCCGGTTATATCCGTGCAGCCGTCGACCTTGACCCCCTGCATCGCTTCCCATGCGTATTTGTTGAGAAAAGCCATAGTCCGCTCGATCTCGTCATTCTCTTCTTTGGTCAGCAGATCGACCTTTGCGGCAGTGGTCATTATGCCCGTGCCGATGCGCTTGGTGATGACGAGCACGTTGCCCGGGTTGGCGCTGTTGCTGAGTATGTCATCAGGATGCGCAAAGCCTGTAACAGAGAGACCGTATTTCGGCTCCTTATCGTCTATGCTGTGTCCGCCTACTATCGTAGCCCCGCATTCACAGACCTTGTCATTTCCGCCCTCGAGTATGCCCTTTACAGCATCGAGAGGCAGTTTGCCGTTAGGAAATGTCAGCAGGTTCATCGCAAGCTTCGGCTGGCCGCCCATCGCGTACACGTCGCTCAGAGAATTGGCCGCAGCGATCTGCCCGAACATATATGGATCATCCACTATAGGCGGGAAAAAATCCACTGTATTGATTATCGCAAGATCGTCCGTCGCCTTGTATACGCAGGCGTCATCGCTGCTCTCAAAGCCTACCAGGATCCTCGGATCACTGATCTTAGGCAGGCCGGACAAAATGTTTGAAAGGACTCCCGGTCCTATTTTGGCACCTCATCCGCCCGCTGTCGTCATGCGGGTAAGATGGACCGTCCCGTCAGGATCGATAAAAGGTTCCTCGGCAGCTGTTACAGCCGATGATCCGGCCGCATGCGAAGACTGCCCCGGCGGCTGTATATGGCACGCCAGCTTTTCCTTCGCTTCTTTCAGTTTTTCTTCACTTATCTTGTTTTCCATAGTCTATAGATTTTAGCACACAATCCCGGAAAGGTAAACACTTCCCATTGTGACCCTGCCTGTTCTGCGTATACTGTGACTGCGATAAAATACAATATATTGCAGATAAAGAACTTGTCGATACACAGCTCCGTCATTATAATAGGCGTAATGTAAAAAACGATTCATAACACAGAAAGTGAGGATCTATGGCAAGCAAAAGAAAGATAATCGGAGTACAGGAAAGAGTGCCTCTCGGCAAAGGCATTCCTCTTTCCATCCAGCACACCTTCGCAATGTTCAGCGCGTCGGTATTAGTTCCTTTTATTCTCGGGATAAGTCCTTCCATCGCCCTGCTCATGAACGGCATCGGAACACTTATCTTTATTTTTGTCACAAAGGGCAGAGCTCCTGCATATCTCGGGTCCTCATTCGCCATTATCTCGCCTGCCCTGCTGGTGATCGGCACTGAGGGCCTCGGCTACAGATATGCTCTGGGCGGATTCGTGGTCACCGGCCTGCTCATGTGCTGTGTGGCATTTATAATCAAATTCGTCGGTACCAAATGGATAGATGTGGTACTGCCTCCTGCGGCGATGGGTCCTGTCGTCGCGCTGATCGGTCTCGAGCTTGCCGGTCATGCGGCTCAGACCGCGGCACTCCTGGACGATACGGGCGCGATGGTTGCGAACCCTGATCCGAAGGTCGTTACGGTATTCCTTGTAACGCTGCTGCTCGCGGTTTTCGGAGGCGTTCTCTACAGAGGATTCGCAAGCGCTATCGCAATTCTTATATCCATAATCGTCGGTTATATCCTGGCGCTCGTATTCGGGCTGGTCGATTTCTCAGCCATAGGCTCATCAAACATTTTCGAGCTTCCGGCTTTCCAGACGCCTCAGTTCAGCCTGCAGGCTATACTGATCATCATACCGGCTACCCTGGTAGTAGTATCCGAGCACATCGGACATCAGGTAGTAACATCAGAAATCATCGGTCAGGATCTGCTCAAGGATCCGGGCCTGCACAGATCGCTGTTCGCGGACGGATTCTCGACAGCTCTTTCGGGATGCTTCGGATCGTGCCCTACCACCACATACGG
>JAFRGH010000053.1 GCA_017433945.1 Mogibacterium sp.
CAATTATTCCGGGACACGAATAAATGCCGCGAATATATGTCACGAATATATGCAGTTTTTAATAGTATAAGGATCAGCAAATAATGATAAAGATCCCACAGAGCATACTGTCGCCGGCTGAGATACTGGAGGCGACAGGGAAAAACGAAAAGGATATAGATATCGAGATCACCGGGATCTCGGTGGATAAAGCGGGCGTGGTGCTAACTATAGACACCAGGCTCAATTTCTCTATGCCGAGAAATCTCGAAAACAGGATGAAGGAGCGCATCAAGGCTGCGCTCGGCTCGGTTAACAGGATCAGGTTCAACTACATGTACTCCGGGCTCAAGGTGCTTGATCATTCGGATGAGGCGATGCAGTCAGGCGGAGGCTACGGAGGCTTCAGCGGTAACGGCGGAGGCGGCGGAAACAGCGGCGGAGGCGGCTGGAGCGGCAAACGCAGGACAAAGGAAGAGCCGGTCCATCCTAATTCGATAGGCGAGCTTATCATACTCGGCAAGGATTTCAGCGATGATCCTAAGGATTACGGAGAACTGGATCAGTTTGTCGGAGCAAAGGACAGGGTCACCATTCAGGGTGAGGTCTTTAAGATCGAGTCGATGCCTATCAGGAGCGGCAAGGTGCTCGTCACTATTCTTATAGCCGAAAAAGCCCGGACATACTGCATGAAGGCATTTGTTTCAGCTGATAAGATGGCGGAGATAGATGAGAACCTCAGCGAAGGCGACATGATACAGGCCAGGGGCCCGATAGAGTACGACACCTACGAGCATGAAAACCTGATGATGGCAAGAGACATCAAAAAAGTCGAAAAGACCTTCAAGCAGGACACATATCCGAATGGCCGCAGGGTCGAGCTGCACTGCCACAGCAAGATGAGCGACAACGACGGCTTCAACGAGGTAGAGGATATAGTCAAAACGGCTGCTATGTGGGGACAGCCCGCTGTAGCCATCACGGATCACGGTGTGGTCCAGGGCTTTCCTGATGCGGCGAAGGCAGCAGGCAAGCTGGCCAAGCAGGGCAAGGAGATAAAGATAATCTACGGAGTCGAGGGCTATCTCTATCCCGATGAGGATGCCATAGATGAAGATGGCAATATAGATATCAAAAAGAACAGGACCTATCACATCATCCTGCTCGCGAAGAACCAGACCGGACTAAAGAACATATACAAGCTGGTCAGTCTTTCTCATATAGACTATTTTTACAAGAGACCGAGGCTGCCGAGATCTGTGCTGCAGGCTCACAGAGATGGTCTTATAATAGGCAGTGCCTGCGAGGCGGGTGAGGTCTATCAGGCGATAGAGCACGGCCTTTCGGATGAGGAGCTTGAACGCATCGCTTCATTTTACGATTATCTCGAGATACAGCCTCTCGGCAATAACCGCTTCATGGTAGAGGAAGGAAGAGTAGACAGCGTCGATGACCTTATCAGGAACAATCTCAGGATCGTAGCCCTCGGGGACAAGCTTGGCAAGATGACGGTCGCTACGACTGATTCACACTATCCTACCAGAGAAGCATCGATATACAGAAATATCATCATGGCGGGCATAGGATTCCGCGATACGCCTTCGGATTCTCTGTATCTGAGGACTACAGATGAGATGATGGAGGAATTCTCATATCTCGGCGACAGGGCTGAGGAGATAGTCATAACAAATACCAATAAAATAGCAGACATGGTTGAGGATGTCCTGCCTGTGCCTAAGGGCAAGTTCCCTCCTAAGATCGAGGGCGCGGAGGATCAGCTGAGAAACAGCTGCTATGAAAAGGCATGGTCGATTTACGGAAAGCCTCTACCGCCGGAGATAGAGGAGAGGCTTGAAACAGAGCTCAGCTCCATAATAGGAAACGGCTACGCAGTCATGTACATAGCCGCTCAGATGCTTGTAAGCAAATCGAATTCGGACGGATATCTGGTAGGCTCGAGAGGATCCGTAGGCTCTTCGTTTGCCGCTACTATGGCGGGCATCACGGAGGTAAATCCTCTGGCTCCTCATTATATCTGCCCGGAGTGCAAGCATTTCGAGTGGTATGAGGGCGAGGAAAAATACGATACAGGATACGACATGCCTGAAAAGACATGTCCTGACTGCGGAGCGCGCCTCAAAAAAGAGGGCCTCAATATACCTTTCGCGACATTCCTCGGGTTCAAGGGCGACAAGGAGCCTGATATCGACCTTAATTTTGCCGGTGAATACCAGCCGGTGGCTCACAGATACGTCGGAGAGATTTTCGGCGAAAAGAACGTCTTTAAAGCCGGCACCGTAGCGACCATAGCCGACAAAACGGCTTACGGCTACGTCAAGCACTATGTGGAAGACAATCACATGAAGGCGAACAAATACGACATCGACTATCTCGTAAAGGGCTGCACCGGGGTCAAGAGGACAACGGGCCAGCATCCGGGCGGCATCATCGTCGTTCCTGACGACCACGAGATATACGAGTTCTGCCCGATACAAAAGCCGGCCAACAAGCGTGATACGGATGTCATTACCACTCATTTCGATTATCACAAGATCGACGAAAACCTTCTCAAGCTCGATATACTCGGACACGATGTGCCGCAGCTCATCAGGCATCTGCAGGTAATGACGGGCGTGGATCCTATGAAGATACCGCTTGACGACAAGGAGACGCTGAGCATTTTTACCTCGCTCGACGCTCTTCATATCAAAAACGAGAACTACCGCTTCACTCACGGGACCTACGCGATACCTGAATTCGGCACGAGCTTTACGCGGGGCATGCTTGACGATATACATCCGACGACTGTTTCCGCGCTTATCAAGATGTCCGGCTTTTCGCACGGCACGGACGTCTGGACCAACAACGCTCAGGAGCTGCTTCGCAAGGGTACTGCCACTATTGACGAGGTAATATCTTGCCGTGACGATATAATGAATTTCCTCATCAGCAAGGGGCTTCCTAACAGCGACGCTTTCAAGATCATGGAGATCGTCCGTAAGACCAGGGTGCTGAGCGAGGAGCAGCTGAATTTGATGAAGGAGCACGGTGGTCCTGATTGGTATATATGGTCCTGCGAGACGCTGAAATACATGTTCCCGCGCGCGCACGCTGCGGCTTACGTCATGATGTCCATACGCATGGCGTGGTTCAAGGTAAACTATCCGGAGGCTTTTTACGCGGCCTGGTTCTCGTCAAAGGTCGACAGCTTTGATGCCGAATCCATTGGCAAGGGCATAGCCGAGATAGAGAGGCAGATGGATGAGATAGACAAGCTCGGAAACACCGCGACGGCAAAGCAAAAGGAGCATATGACCGTTTACGAGGTCATGTATGAGATGCTTTCGAGGGGATATGAGTTCGCGGAGCCTCAGCTTGGGGTCTCGGAGGCATGCAGGTTCTCGGTCGTTGACGGCAGGGTCATGCTGCCATTCAACGCCATAAACGGAATAGGAGATACGGCGGCTGTCTCGCTTACCGAGGCATACAGCGAAAAGCCTTTCAGCACTATAGATGACGTGAGATCGAGGACAAAGCTCTCGGCTTCTAATATTGACGATCTTAAGCGCCACGGACTCTTTGCCGGTCTGCCTGACTCGGCTCAGGTAAGCATATTCGATATGCTGGCGTAAAAATTGGAGTTGTATCTATGTTTACTGTTATCGTTACGATCATTGCGGTGGCTTTCGCCGCATGTGTATGCATATACTCATATAGGCAATACCGTAAGGAAAAGAAGCCCAAAATGGATTTTATCAGAGAGCTG
>JAFRGH010000054.1 GCA_017433945.1 Mogibacterium sp.
ATCCAGGCAGGCGTACTGACAGGTGAGGTCAACGACATACTGCTGCTCGACGTAACACCGCTGTCGCTGTCCATCGAAACTCTCGGCGGAGTAGCAACAAAGCTGATCGAGAGAAACACAACTATTCCTACAAAGAAGAGCCAGATATTCTCGACAGCAGCAGATAACCAGACTGCGGTAGATATCCACGTAATGCAGGGTGAGAGAGAAATGGCTGCCGGCAACATCACACTCGGCAGATTCCAGCTCACAGGCATCGCGCCGGCTCCTCGCGGAATCCCTCAGATCGAGGTAACCTTCGATATCGACGCGAACGGCATCGTCAACGTAAGCGCAAAGGACCTCGCTACAGGCAAGGAACAGAAGATCACCATCACTTCCTCGACCAAGCTGTCAGAGGATGAGATCAACGCAAAGATCAAGGAAGCTGAGCAGTACGCTGCTGAGGACAAGAAGATCAAGGAAAAGGTCGAGACAAAGAACCAGGCCGAGGGCATGATGTTCGAGACAGAGAGACAGATGAAGGATCTTGCTGACAAGGCAACAGAGGACGAAAAGGCTAAGGTGCAGGCTGCAAGAGACGATCTGCAAAAAGCTATCGACGCAGAGGACGTTGATGATATGAAGGCTAAGATGGAAGCTCTGACAAACGCTTTCTCTCCTATGTCGACAAGGATCTATCAGGAAGCTCAGGCTCAGGCCGGAGCACAGGGCGGAGCAGGAGCTGCAGGCTTCGATCCTAACAACATGGGCGCAGGCATGGGTGCAGGCTTCAACCCTGGCAATATGGGCGGAGCAGACAACTCCGGCAATGCAGGCGGGCATGACGGAACTGTAGATGCTGACTACGAGGTAGTTGACGACTGATACGAGCCTGCCGGGCGCATCGCGTCATACTGACAGACCGTATACGGCATTTATCATAATTGCTGCGTGCTGGTGCTCGCAGCAATTATGTGATATATTAGAGCGGCGCGTGCATGTGCGCTAAACTAACAAAGGAAAATGAACTTATGGCAGATAAGAGAGATTATTATGAGGTGCTCGGTATCCAAAAAGGAGCATCCGAGGACGAGATAAAAAAAGCTTACCGCAAGCTGGCTATGAAATACCATCCGGACAGAAATCCGGGAGACAAGGCGGCCGAGGATAAATTCAAAGAGGTCAACGAGGCATACGAGGTCCTGTCAGATCCGGATAAAAAGAGCAAATATGACAGATTCGGATTCGCGGGCGTAGATCCAAGCTACGGCGGCGGAGCCGGAGCAGGCGGATTCGGCGGCTTCGGAGATTTTGGCGGATTCGGCGGAGGCGGAATCAACTTCGATGATATATTCGATATGTTCGGCAGCTTCGGCGGAGGCGGCAGACGAGGCAGAGCGAGAAACGCCGCACAAAAAGGCAGAGACCTCCAAAAAACCATAACTATCGATTTCACCGACGCTCTCTTTGGCTGCAGCAAACAGATAGAGCTTAATAAGGACATCAGGTGCAAGACCTGTAACGGGTCAGGCGCAAGACAGGGAACCGGACGCAAGACCTGCGACCAGTGCGGAGGCTCCGGACAGATCTCGCAGGTTGCCAATACGCCTTTCGGCAGGATACAGAACGTTACCACCTGCCCGAAGTGCGGCGGCGCAGGTACTGTAGTCGAATCGCCTTGTCCTGACTGCAGCGGCACCGGAAGGATACGCAAGACTGTAAAGATCAAGTTGGACATCCCTGCGGGAGTTGATAATGACAGCATCGTCACTCTGAGAGGACAGGGCGAGCCGGGCATCAACGGCGGACCTGACGGAGATCTCTACATCGTCATCAATGTCAAGCCGCACAGCACGTATAAGAGAAGAGGAGATGACCTCTATCTTGATCTGCCGATCACCTTCGACCAGGCAGCTCTGGGAGCGAAGGTACAGGTGCCGGGATTCGGAGAAACGTATTCATACACCATCACTCCGGGTACACAGACCGGCTCGTCGTTCAGACTCAAGGGAAAGGGCGTCACCAATGTCAGAACGGGCAGGAAGGGTGATCTCTATGTCAAGGTTGTAGTAGAGGTGCCGTCCAAGCTGAGCCGCAAGGAAAAGAAGGCTATCGAAGAGATGGCACAGAAGCTGGGCAGCGACGCTTACCCTAAGAAAACCAAATTTGACAAACTCAAATTCTAAAGTGTCTGATATCAGGTCATACTGTTGATCCATACACTGATTAAGAAAGGCCGGCCTATTGCGGGGAACATCGAATAAAGACGCATCGATTCGGGATGCATCACATAGAGTTCATTTGCAGTGGGCCGGTTTTTTGTAGAAAAAAATGAAAGGAAAAGGACAGAGTAAATGATAGTTATACCTGTATACAATATTATACTCGTGCCTGACGCAACGATGTATTTTTCGCTTGATCAGGTCCGCAGGGCTGCAGGCGATAAGAACATCGCGGTCGGCGAGAGAGTCGTGATGATAGTCGCCAGGGAGAATCAGAAATACGCTGACATGACATCCGAGAGCTTTTATCCTATAGGAGTATCGGGCTATATCAGCGAGGTAGGCGATCACGGATATGTAGTGATCCGTACACATTACCGTGTCGATATTGAAAACATAGAATTCGCGTATGACCACAGCATAATGCTGTCTATGAGCAGGCGAAACGACATCGACGATCTGAGCGAAGCAGCTGAGGCGGAAAAGATCAAAGCGCTCAAACAGGAAATGAGAGAGTTCGCGGCCGGCTTTGAATGGGGCGATTCCGCGGAATACTGGATCAATCAGATAGATTCCGTCGGACGGGCAGTCACTGCTATGTCTCCGTGGCTCGAGATCTCCAATGAGGAGAGATACGAGATACTGGCAGAGGACAGCAGGCTCAAAAGAGCGGAAATGATAGAAAAGGTCCTCTATGGTTATCTCGAGGTCGGCAGGATCACGAACGAGGCGGTGACATCTCAGCAGGAGGAGCATCAGAGGATGTACCGTGAGCAGGCGATAAAACGCCAGATGGAGCATCTGCAGCGTGAGCTGGATGAGATGCATCCCGAAAATGTCACGGATATACAAAAATTTGAACAAAAAATAGCCGAATCCGGCATGAATGAGACCGCGAGAAAAGAAGCGGAAAAAGTCCTGAACAGGCTCAAGCAGGATGGCGGACAGGGCGCCGAAACGGGTATGCTCTACGATTATCTTGATTTTGTAACCGGGCTATCCTGGAAAAAGGAAGAAGCCTCGGCCATCGATCTGGAGCACGCGCGCAAGGTGCTGGATGAGGATCACTACGGACTCGACAAGGTCAAGGAACGCGTGATACAGCAGATAGCTGTCATGAACCTCAAAAAAGAGCAGTCAGGCTCCATACTTCTCTTCGTAGGAGCTCCGGGAACAGGCAAGACAAGTATAGGCAAGAGCATAGCGAGAGCTCTCGGAAGAGCGTATACCAGAGTCAGCCTCGGCGGCGTTCACGATGAGTCGGATATCCGCGGCCACCGCAGGACATATATAGGCGCTATGCCCGGAAGGATCATGGACGGCATCAGCAAGAGCGGAGCGTCCAACCCGGTGATGGTGCTTGATGAGGTGGACAAGCTGTCGGCATCCTATCACGGGAGCCCGGCGAGTGCGCTGCTCGAGGTGCTCGATCCTGAGCAGAACAACAGCTTTACCGATCACTATATGAATGTGCCTTATGATCTTTCCGATGTATTCTTTATCTGTACAGCGAACACTACGGATACTATTCCTGAGCCTCTTCTCAACAGGATGGAGGTCATTCAGTTCAGCGGATATACACCTGTGGAAAAGCTTCAGATAGCAAAGAATCACCTTATCCCTAAATCGATGGAGAACATGGGTATACTTTCAAGCCAGATGAGCCTCAGCGATGATGCTGTCGAGACCCTTATCTCCGAGTACACAATGGAGGCGGGTGTAAGAGGTCTGCGCAAGAGGGTAGATGATCTGTGCAGATCCGTAGCTGTAAAGGTGGCGGCAGATCCGGAGACAAGACTGGATCTCGGATCGGATGATATACGTGAATACATGAGTGACAGGCCGATCCGTCACGAAAAGATACTGCCTGAACCGAAGCCGGGCGTTGTGACTGGACTGGCATGGACGCCTGTAGGAGGCGAGATACTGTATATCGAGACCATGTTCACCAAGGGCAAGGGAGAACTCATCATCACCGGACAGCTCGGCGATGTTATGAAGGAATCCGCGCGTATCGCCATAAGCCTTGTAAAATCCATATATCCGGAATCTGAAAAGCTGTTCAGCGAAAACGATCTGCACATACACGTTCCTGCGGGAGCGGTCCCTAAGGACGGCCCGTCGGCAGGCATCGCGCTGACGACAGCACTGTCATCCCTTGTAACAGGAAAGGCAGTCGATACGCATATAGCGATGACCGGAGAGGTCGCGCTGAGAGGCGCAGTCACTCCGATAGGAGGGCTTCCTGAAAAGCTGATGGCGGCAGACCGCGCGGGCATCACAAGAGCCTTTATACCGGAGGAAAACACCTTCGACCTGAAGGACGTAGCGGCAGAAGTGCTCGAGCACATAGAGGTCACATCAGTCAGCAAGGTTACAGAAGTACTGGAACAGACAGGCCTGCTGTAACTGAAAAAAATCGATCCGGCGAGCCGGCAGGGACGCGAATCAGCGGGACTGCGAACCCGTGCGCTGTCTCCGCCGGTTTTTTGGACAATATTAAGCATATAATTGAATAAATGCACATAATTGATTCGATTTGAGCATTTATGCATCATGAACCAAATAAATACATGGCGGTACACGGTAAAGGTGATATAATTTTAACAACAGAAGCCCCGTTTTTGTGATGCGCGGGCTGATGAATGTTCTAAAGACTAAGAATAGATTCTTATAAAAAAGGAGTGTAGCATTATGTTAAATCAGAAATACTACGGCTATGGCACAGCGCCAAGCGTCATTCGTGAGCTCTTCGCCTACGGACTGGAGCAGGCAAAAAAGGTCGGAAAAGATAAGGTGTATGACTATTCCCTTGGAAATCCGAGCATACCTGCTCCGGCAAAAGTAAACGAGACCATCAAGAAGCTGGTCGATGAAGAAAGCTCCATCCTGCTTCACGGTTATTCAATGGCTCCGGGATTTGAGAGCACACGTGAAGCTATCGCAGCAAACCTCCGTAAGAGATTCAACACCAACGCAAAGGCAAGTGAACTCTTCATGACATGCGGATGCGCTCCTGCTCTTATCTCGGTAGCATGCGCGCTCACCTCGCAGCCTGATGACAATTTCGTCGTTATCGCTCCTTATTTCCCTGAATACAACGTATTCTTCAAAGCAGGCGGCGGAAAGATCAGAAGAGTAGATCCTGATATCCCTGATTTCCAGATCAATCTGGAAGCTCTTGACGAGGCTATCAACCACGACACAGTGGCTGTAGTCATCAACTCCCCTAACAATCCGTCAGGAGTCATCTATACAAGAGAGACCCTCGAAAAGATCGCTGCCATCCTGAAGAAAAAGGAGACCAAGTACGATCATCCTATCTACATCATCGCTGACGAGCCTTACAGAGAACTCGTATACGGTGATGCAAAGGTCACATTCATTCCTGAAGTATACAACAACACTATCGTATGCTATTCATGGTCAAAGAGCCTGTCCCTGCCGGGCGAGCGTATCGGCTACGTCTATGTACCTGAAAAATG
>JAFRGH010000055.1 GCA_017433945.1 Mogibacterium sp.
AATCAAGCTGGACAAGGATATGGTATCCCTCCCGGTATTCGCGGGCGCTCAGGGCGTCAGCACAACAGACCCTGTACGTTGCCTGGGAAGACCTTTGATGGTATCGTTCTCAGAGCATCTGCTCGGCCGTATTTTCGACGGCGCAGGAGTTCCGAGAGACTACGGACCAGCTCTGTCCGTGACCCTGATCCCTATCGGCGGTCCGTCATTCAACCCGGCGAAGCGTATACTGCCTAACAAGATGATAAGAACCGGTATCCCTATGATCGACTTATTCAATACTCTCGTAGAGAGCCAGAAGCTGCCTATCTTCTCCATCTCCGGAGAACCTTACAACCAGCTGCTCTCGCGTATCGCGATGCAGGCTGAGGTAGACGTCATCATCCTCGGAGGCATGGGACTCAAATACGACGACTATATGGAATTCCGTGATACCCTCGAAAAGGGCGGAGCCATGAGTCACACGGTAATGTGTATCCTCACAGCTGCGGACCCTATCGTAGAGTGTACGCTTGTTCCGGACATGTCGCTGGCTGTAGCCGAGCAGTTCGCCCTCGAGGGCAAGAGAGTGCTCGTGCTGCTGACAGATATGACCAACTTCGCCGACGCGCAAAAGGAAATGGCGATCACCATGGAACAGGTGCCGTCCAACCGTGGTTATCCGGGAGACCTCTACAGCTCGCTCGCTTCACGTTACGAAAAAGCCGTAGATATCGAGGGCGCGGGTTCGATCACCATCCTCGGCGTTACAACGATGCCGGGCGACGACGTAACCCACCCGGTTCCTGACAACACAGGATACATCACAGAGGGACAGTACTACCTCAAGGGCGGCCGTATCGAGCCGTTCGGATCGCTGTCGCGTCTGAAACAGAACGTAAACGGCAAGACAAGAGACGACCACCGTGCGGTAATGGACGGTATGATCCGTCTGTACGCTCAGTACAAGGAGAGCCTTGAAAAGAAATCCATGGGATTCCTCATGACTGAGTGGGACGACAAGCTGCTCAAATACGGTGAACTCTTCGAGTCGAAGCTGATGGACCTGAGCGTAAACATTCCTCTGGAGGATGCGCTTGACCTCGGCTGGCAGATACTTGCTGAATGCTTCGAGCCTAACGAGACAGGTATGAAGACCAGTCTGATCAGGGAGAGATGGCCGAATAAAGATGCGTTGAATTAAAAAGGAGCGGTTCATGGCTATCAAACTTACAAAGAATGAACTGAAGAAGCAAAAGGACAACCTTAAGCAGTTTCAGCGCTATCTCCCGACCCTGCAGCTCAAGAAACAGCAGCTGCAGTCGGTGATCATGAAGATCAGAACTGAGCTGGAAGAGAAGGAAGCCGAACGCATTCAGATGATTGGTGATTTGGACGATTGGATAGCTGTATTTGCAGAAAACGAGATCTTCGAAGAAACGAAAAGGCTTGACCGGCTCGTGCAGCCGGACAGGGTCGTGACAAAGAAAGAGAACATCGCCGGCGTCACGATACCGGCATTCGAAGAGCTGACGTTCAAGGATATCAATTACGATGTGGACGAGTATCCTCTCTGGGTTGATACTGCGGTCTTCAAGCTTCGTGAGATCGCCAGACTCGACGCAATAGTCTCTACACTCCGCAAGCAGACAGAACTGCTCGAAGCGGAGCTCCGTACGACTTCACAGAGGGTAAACCTCTTTGAAAAGGTCAAGATACCTGAAGCAAAGGAGAACATCAGGGTCATCCAGGTATACCTGGGAGACCAGCAGACAGCGGCCGTAGTACGCGGCAAGATCTCTAAGAAGAAACTGGTGGAGGTATAGAGCGATGATTGAAAAAATGAAAATGGTTCACATCGTCACGACTGCCTCCGGAAAGGATGAGATGCTCAGAGGCCTCAGAGATATCGGGGTCGTGCATCTCGCCGAAAAACAGAGCGCGGATCGTGAGCTGACTGAACGCTTCCAGGCACTCTCCAGGACAGCGAATGCTCTCAAGGAGTATGCCGAGCCGAAGCAAAAGGGCAGCACAGAGGTCCTTAGCGATGAAGAATTCGATAAAATGTATGCAGAGGTGCAGCTGGCGATGGACCGCAAGTCGGTTCTCGGACAGGAGATAAGCGCCTCGAGCGCAGAGATAGACAGGATGTCGGAGTGGGGCGATTTCTCGCCGTCAGACCTTAAAGAAATCAGGGACGCCGGCTATGATTTTCATTTCTACCGCATGGGAGACAAGGATTTTCAGGCTGCGAACGAGGACGAGAACATAAAGCTCATCCGTCTCAAACCTGTCGACAAGATGAACACGGCAGCAGTGCTCGGAACACTGCCTCCTGAGATACAGGCAACCGAACTGATCCTGCCTGAAAAGAGCATCACCGAGATGCAGGAGGATATCGCGGGATGGCGCGAAGACATCGAGAAGTGCGACGAAACTCTCAGATCGGCTTCGATATATGACGCCAGCGTCAAGGATCAGATGCTCAAGGCGCAGAACGAGATCAATTTCTCGGCTGCGAGCGCGACAGCGCAGAGCAACAGCGATTTCGTCTGGCTCTCCGGATACATTCCTGAAGCTGACCTCGATACCTTCAAGGAAATGGCGGCGGAGAAGAAATGCGCGTACGGTATCGAGGATGTCGCGGATGACGACGATCAGATCCCTACGAAGGTCCGCTACAGCAAGGTTTCCAAGTACATACAGCCGGTGTTCGACATACTCGGCATCCTGCCGGGCTACAGGGAACAGGACATATCGCTGTGGTTCTTCCTGTTCTTCACACTGTTCTTCGCAATGATCATAGGAGACGGCGGCTACGGCGTGCTAATCCTTATCGCAACAATTGCGCTGTCAGTGAAAAAGATGGTAAACAAGGATGTTTCATTCCTTCTCTATGTGCTGTCGATCGCGACCATAGTATGGGGAGCGGTCACAGGGACATGGTTCGGTATGGAAAGCGCGATGAACGTTCCGTTCCTCAAGGCGATGGTAATACCGAATTTCGCGACATATCCTGAAGCTTTCGGGCTTGACGCCAGCGTGCCTCAGAACATGATAATGAAATTCTCGTTCACGATAGGCGCGATACAGATGGTACTCGGCTCGATACTCTCGATAAGGAAGAAATTCACGGAGAAGAATCTGTCGTGGGTAGCCGATCTCGGATGGACAATAGCGGTCATAGCGATGTATCTGCTGTCGCTCTTCCTGGTCATCCACGATCCGATTCCGGTCACACCGGTATTCGTTGCCATCGGAGTTGCGTTTGTGCTGGTAGTCCTGTTCGGAGGCATGTCGCCTGACAAGACCATAGGACAGGGCATCAAGGCGGGACTTGCGGATTCCTTCACGGTATTCCTCAACACCATCAGCTGCTTCGGTAACGTAATGAGTTATATCAGACTGTTCGCTGTCGGCATGGCCGGCGTGGCGATCTCCCAGAGCTTCAACGGCATCGCGGCCGGCATGCACGGACCGCTGATCGTACTCGGAGTCCTGGTAGTCCTGATAGGACACGCACTCAATATAATCATGTGCTTCCTGTCGGTAGTCATTCACGGTGTTCGTTTGAACGTTCTTGAGTTCTCGGGCCAGGTCGGCCTTGAGTGGACAGGAATTCCATACGAGCCATTTAAAGAGTTAAATAAATAAGAAAAGGAGAATTGATATGAATCTTGCATTTCTTGGTATGGCTGCGGCCCTTGGTTTATCCGCTACTGGTTCTGCATTCGGCGCGGGATTTGCCGGTATGGCTTCTGTAGGCGCATGGAAAAAATGCTACGCAAGTGGCAAACCTGCTCCATTCATCATGATCGCGTTCTCAGGCGCGCCTCTGACACAGACCATCTACGGCTTCCTGCTGATGAACTTCATCAACAGTGCTAACTGCGATGCCGGTATGGCGCTCGGCGTCGGCATCTTCGGCGGCCTCGCCATCGGTATGTCGGCACTCTTCCAGGGCAAAGCTGCGGCAGCTTCCGCTGACGCACTCGGAGCAACAGGCAAAGGTACCGCGAACTACTTCATCGTGATCGGTATCGTTGAGACCGTAGCGCTCTTCACTCTCGTATTCAGTCTGCTGCTGCTCAACAGCTAATAACAATAAACGGCCCGAAACCACATCGGGTAATAGTCAAACAACTGCAAGAGGGAGTCTTTACGGACTCCCTCTTTCGGAGTATATTAAAAAGAGTGATTCACAAGGAGGGTAAGACTATGGTAAACGGTTTACTTGTTGCGGCCTCAACCAAGGCGATAGAGGAGCTGCTCGGTGAAGCGGGCATCCCGTATCTTATAGATGCCAATGACGCCTACGAAGATTATGGAATGATATGGGCGGGCACACCGGAGAAGAGAAAAGAGGCGGAGCTCAAAAAAGCAAGACCTGCCTTCAGACGCATCTTTTCGAAGGAGCCTTATATTTATCAGACAAAGGGTGAACCTCTTGCTATCAGATTCAACGATAAGGATACGAGGGACAGAAAGGAATCCTTTGCGGAGATACTGCTGGAGAGAGAGGACCTCGACTGGCGCATAGCAATTTCCATCAAGAATGACGCGAAGGTGCTGGCGACCATGCCGGTAGCAGACCGCGACATCGCGACATACATGAACAATATCGTAAATGTCTACAACGAGATAGACGATTTCGGCGAGAGAATATTCGGGATACCGTGTTCAAACGACTATTTCGACGACATGAACGCCATACTCGAAAAAATTTCCGCGCATGACAGGGATACGTGGAGAGAGCTGCTCAGGGATGACGATTTTGTCTATGATTCAATGATCACGCCTATGCTGCAGGCTATCGGCAGAGAGCTGCCGCGCATTTTCTGGGATCACCCGGGCGCGCCGAAGCTGCTGATAGACTATTTTTACGGCAAGATAGACTACTACTACATCAACCCTATCGAAGAGGTCGGAGTAACGCGCATCGGCGCGGTCAACTCGAGGAGAGGCCTCGGAAGGATCCCGGGCAGCCCGAACCTCCACACGCCTAACGTGAGATTCCCGGCCGAGCTGCTCGACGTGAGATTCGCAAACGGCAGATACGGTGAACTCTCGAGAGACACCATACAGTTCACATTCGACGGAGGCTGGGCAATCTGCATCACCATCCTCGTCGGTGAGGACAGAGACTACGAAGACGGACGCAATTTCGTTCTCGACGTATACCTGCCTGTAACGCCGTTCGGCAGCTACAGAGATCAGGTCAAATGGGACAGATAAATCAATTCAGGAGACAATAAATGTTTGACATCACAAAGCTGCAGAACGGCAGCGACATAAGAGGTATATCAGTAGAAGGAGTAGCCGGCGAAGAGGTCAACCTGGACATGGTCAACGCGGGCCGCATCACAGGCGCTTTTATCTACTGGCTTTCGCAAAAAGTACACAAGAACCCCGTAATGCTCAAGGTGGCGATCGGTCATGACTCGAGGATCTCTGCTGATGAACTGACCTCCGGTGCTCTGCAGGCGATCAGCCTCTGGGGCGCGGAGGGTTATGACGCCGGTCTTGCCACGACTCCGGCCATGTTCATGGCGACAGTCTTGCCGCAGTTCGAGTTCGACGGAGCCATCATGGTCACCGCGAGCCATTTGCCGTACAACCGGAACGGATTCAAGTTCTACACGGAAGAGGGCGGTCTGGACAAAGAGGATATCGCGGAGATACTCAGGCTGGCGGCAAAATATACATTTATCGGCGGTGTATACGATGAGAACCGCACCAACGTGATGCAGATGTACGCCGCGTACCTGAGACAGATGATCACGATGGGCCTCAGGGAGGTTCCGGGATACCTCAAGGGCATGCATATTGTCGTAGACGCAGGCAACGGAGCGAGCGGATTCTTCGCGACAGAGGTCCTGCAGCCTCTCGGCGCGGACATCAGCGGCAGCCAGTTCCTTGACCCGGACGGCACATTCCCTAATCACCAGCCGAATCCGGAGAATCCTGAAGCTATGGCGTCCGTATGCAAGGCCGTGCTCGAAAACAAAGCCGACCTCGGCATAATCTTCGACACTGACGGAGACAGGTCTGCAGCGGTCGGTCCTGACGGCAAGCCTATCGCGAGAAACGAGATAGTCGCTCTCGCGGCGGCTCTCGCGGCAGAGGACTATCCGGGCGGCACAGTCGTCACCGACAGCATCACCTCGAACGAGCTGCACGAATTTCTCGAAAACAGGCTCGGACTCAGGCAGTACAGATACAAGCGCGGCTACCGCAACGTAATAAAAAAGGCAAAGGAACTCTCCTACAACGGCATGGAGGCCTTCCTTGCGATAGAGACGTCGGGACATGCCGCGTACTCGGACAATTATTACCTCGACGACGGAGCTTTTCTCGCTGTTCAGATAGTCATCAGCGCAGCAAAGCTCAAGGCGGAGGGCAAGGACATCACGGCCCTGCTCGAAGGCCTCGGATCGCCTGCCGAATCGCGTGAAATAAGATTCAGCATCACGGCGGAGGATTTCGGCGCCGTCGGTGAGCATGTGCTTGCGGATATGGAGAATTGGGTAGCTGAGACAAAAGGCTTCACTCTCGAAACGCCGAATTACGAGGGCATCCGTGTAAACTACGATCTGCCTGCGCGCGCAGCGGGCGATGATTCTGCAGCAGCGGACGCAAGCGGATCCGGAGCGGACCCTGATGAGCACAGAGTAAAGGGCTGGTTCCTGCTCCGCAAATCCCTGCATGACCCTGTGCTGCCTCTCAATATCGAGTCGCAGAACGAGGGCGGCATAGACACCGTACTGCCAATGATATTCGAATTCATCGGCAGATACGACGGCATCAGACTCCCGCAGTGAGTCAATAGCCTGAAACAGGATAAGTGGAGATAATTAATAATGATAAAAGATAAAAACACTGCCTATATGCTCTTTATAGCAGCTGTCACGATTATCTGGACACTGTTCGACATAGCTTATTCGACATTGATAACTCACAGCGGCTACAGCTTCAGACCGGGAAATCTGCTGGAGCCGCTGCTGGTCGGCATAGTGCTCGGCTATCTGCTGATACTCAGGCGGGGCGGAGACATTAATGACAGACTCGAAGAAATGAGATCTGTCCCGGGCGCTGTGCTGCTCGATGTCCGCAGCAGCGATGAATTCAAGGCTGCTCACATCCCGGGCGCGGTCAGCCTGCCGTTCGACCGCATCGATGAGATAGCAGGCGTAGTGCCGGACAAGGAAACACCTCTCTATATCTACTGCCTCCGCGGAGCCAGATCCGCCAGGGCGGCAAGGATATTGAGATCCAAAGGCTATACAAAGGCAGAGAGCATAGGCGGAGCCGACAAATACAAGGGCGGGACAGTGCAGTAGTGCAGTAATACAGAAAGTCATCCGTAAGTTTCGCATGAAGTGAGAAAAGGAAAATGAACGGCAGAGAAAGCTATAAGGAAAGCGGAAGTTACAAGGACAGCGGCAGGAAAAACGGCAGTAATACAGACAGGAAAGGAAGCGGCATCGGGCGGTTTTTGCTCGATGCCGTCATCATATTCCTTGTCGCGGTTCTGCTGTTTTCGGGATATAAGGTGGGCAGCATGATATATAAATACCATAAGGATCGTTCGGCCTACAGCAGCATAGCCGATACAGCCCACGGAGGCCGCGATAATGCAGACGAGGCTGCAGATGAAGGCCCGGATATCGATTTTGGCGCCCTTCGGGAGATCAATCCGGACGTCGTCGCCTGGATCAGCTGCGAAGACACAGTGATCGACTATCCTATCGTACAGGGCAGCGATAACAGCAAATATCTTTATACCCTCTTTGACGGCAGCAGTGGCGGGGCGGGCACGCTCTTTGTCGACGCAGTGACAGAGAGACCCTTCGAGCAGTTCAACACTGTAGTTTACGGCCACCACATGCGCGACGGATCGATGTTCGCAGCTCTCAAAGAATACAAGGATGAAAAATACTGCAGAGCGCATCCTGAGATGGAGCTGATAACGCCGGACGGCAGCTGCCGCCTGCAGATATGGGCGTTCCTCAATGAACCGGCCGACAGCGAAATATATACAAGCAATATTTACAGCAAAGAGGAACGCCGGGAATACATCGACCTGGTCAGGAGCAGCGCCGAATATCTTACGGACGCAGATGACGGGATCTCTGAGCGCGACCGCCTTGTCATCCTCAGCACCTGCGCGTACGAATACTAGGACGCGCGCTATATCGCCGTCTGCAAAATGCTGTGACTCACGCCGCCGGCACGCGAAACGCTGCCGGGATCGCAGCATACATACGAACCGGAGGCAATTTGAGCCGGGTGGTTCTTGAATGAAAACGGTGTATAGATTATAATTTGTTAACAATTAGTTCAAGCTGAAAATGTGGTCAGCCGCAATTCTGACTATATTGCTCAGGAGAGGAATCAGAGATGAGAAAAAGACTTATATCCGCGTTTCTCAGCCTTGTGATGGTGCTGTCACTTGCTGTATCAGCGCCGCTCGCGGTATTTGCCGATACCGCGGCTGTTCAGAATGATCCGTCGGACACTCTGGGCGTCTACAGTGCCCGTATGGACAGGGGCTTCATGAATTCTTACTATTACAGCGACAGACTGTTCGAGGGCGATGCGTATGAATACAATAATCAGCTCGCGCGCATGTCCATTGAGCTGAGCATGTTGTCGCTCCCGTCATTAAAGAACGATCCTGCGCTGGAGCTCGATACCAGTGTCAATCTGAGAGCATATCTCACAGACAACGGCTTCACCGATTATGAGACAAACGGCAAGTACGGCAGAAATGTCAAGCTTGATGACGAGGTCGCTGTTGCGTGTGCGCATAAAACTGTTACGGCAGACGGCAAAAAATATACACTGCTCGTAGTACAGCCGAGAGGCGCGACATATGGTGACGAATGGGCCAATAATTTTACATTCAGCAGCAGCGCGGATGATAAGGGCGACAGCGCCGGATTCGCTGTATCCGCCAGCGCTGTGCTCAGCTATGTAAAGAAATACTGCGCGAAGTACGGCATAAGCGGAGATGTCAAGATCTGGATGTCGGGATACAGCAGAGGTGCCGGAATCGTTAATCTGGCAGCGGCATACCTGCTCCGTGATCCGTCGGCAGTGCTGGGCAGAACAGTAAGCTTCGAGCCGTCTGATCTGTACTGCTATACACTCGGCGCACCGAGAGTGGCCGGAGCTTCGAGCGACTACGACGACGATATTTACGCATGCATACATAACATGTTCGACAGCACGGACATCATGAAGCAGCTGCCGCCTACATCCATGGCGTTTGAAAGATTCGGCAGCAGCTACAATCTGAGCTCGCTCTTTGATAAGACAAGTATGCTCGAACTCCTCAAGGAGTGCAGCCCGGATAAATATGAAAGCTTTGATGATCCGGATGAATTCATGCCGCTGAAGCTTGATACCAAGGCCATACTGAAGGGCGAGCTCAAATTCGCCCCGGATCCGGATTCATATATTCCGGTTGATTCGGAAGCCTATGTTGACTCTGTAACAGAGAGCATAGCGACCGTTTCCGCGAAGGCATCCGACACAGGGGACGCAAGGGAAGGTTACTATAATGAGTATCAGGGACCTCTCTCCCGCTTCGGACAATATATTGTAGGCGGAGCAGGCAGCGGACTGAACCTGACGGGTATGACCGACGGCAAATACGCTGTCCCGATGCTTATCTCTATGTATGCTATGTTCATGATCGATAAGAATCAGGACAATGTAAATGCTGATATGAATACCCTTATAGAGAGCACCTTCAATCAGCTCGCGTATTATATAGAGGACGACAGCGGCAGCGTCATGACGCAGTACAGAGCCATAGCACCGGCATACCGCGCGTTCAGAACAGCCTTCTTCGAGGATACCGGGGTGAGATACGTTCTGACAAAGGATCTCAAGCTCTACCGCAGCCTGTTCCTCCGTATATCCAAAAAGCTGACACAGGAGCTGTATTCACGCTTCGTCAGGGAAATGACAGCTGACAGCGGACTGGACAAGGCGGTCATAGACCAGCTGGCTGATGATGACAGCGAGGCGATGTCATATCTCTTCGCGTATCTTTTACTGGACAACAGCTTCCAGAGCAGAGAGATCAGACCGTTCAGCTTCGAAAACGAGCAGTTCAAACAGCTTGCTACACTGGCGGGCAACGTGAATATGTTTATAACCTATCACGATATGTATGCACCGACAGCCGGACTAAGGGCGGCTGATCCACTCTACGATGGGTACGTTCGTCCTGATCCATCCTGCGAAGCCGGATACAGGCGCGTATACATCCCTGCATCAGCGAAAGGCACTCCGCTCGAATTCAGCGGTGCTGTCATCGATGAGTCAGGACGCGTAGCTGCAGAGTTCAGAAATGATCAGATGATATCGAGGACGGATGAGTGGATCGGCATTACAAGCTGTGACACCGGAAGCTGGCTCAGACTGCCGCTCGATAAGGAATACAAGGTCGTTATCACCGCCGGATCAGCCGGCAGCTACAGCATTGCTGTAGGCGAATACGGAATAAATGAAAAGGAAGAGCTCAGGACAGTAAGCAGCGACGCGCAGGGCAGCTGGAGCAGCATAAACGCTGAGGCCGGCGATGAGATCGTACTGAACCTTCCTGCTGTATCAGCCGTTGACGGAGCATATTCGCTCCCTTCGGATGCAGAATACACGCTGGACAGACCTGAGACTGATCCGGTCCCGTCCTGGACAGTCGCTAAAGCGGTCAGCAGCAATAAAGGAACTCTGACTATCACCTGGGTAGGAAAAGGCAATATCGACAGGTACCTGATCTCGATAAGTCAGAAGGGCTCGGACAGCACGATCCGTAAAACCACGAATGGAAGCACCCGCGCATATCTGATCAAGGGCCTGAAAAAAGGAAAGATATATAAGTGCAGAGTTTACGCTCAGGAGGCTTACGGAGACAGCTTCAGGACTGTATCCTCGAGCAGAGTCGTTTATGCGATTGCGGGAAATGTAAAGGGCGGATACACCAATCCAAAATCCGTAAAGACAAACAAAAGCTCTGTGGTTCTTAAGACCGGCAAGAGCTTTAAGCTCAAGGCTTCAGTCAAAAAGGTCAAGTCGGGCAAAAAACTGCTTGCCTGCACATCCGCAGTCAGATATATCTCTACAGATACCGGCGTAGCGACAGTCAGCAGCAAGGGCGTCATCAAGGCGAAGTCGGCGGGCAGCTGCAGAGTGTATGCTCAGGCGGCAAACGGCGTATGGAAAAAGGTATTCGTTGAAGTAAGATGATGCGCTGCGGCGCCTCATCGGCGAGCATAAGAAATAGCGTGCAAAGAAGCGACCCCTGGTGTATAATTTCTGTACATAAATGCAAAGCATAACGCCGCTTCTTGATATGAAAGGATAGAGAATATGGACTACAAGATGACTATAGCAGGTCTCGAAAGACATCTTCCTCTTTGTAAGGTTACTGACGATCTTTATATCGCGGGATTCATCATGTTCAATGATGTCGAGGTCACAGTTGCGTGCGCTGAAGCGCTGCTCAAACAGGCGCCGGAGTTTGACGTACTGATCACAGCTGAGAGCAAGGGCATTCCTCTCTGCTACGAGATGTCGCGCCAGTGCGGCAAGCCTTATATCGTTGCCCGCAAAGGACCTAAGCTCTACATGCAGGATGTCGTCACTGTCCACGTCAATTCGATCACTACGATCAGCATGCAGACTCTGTGCCTGGGCAAAGCTGAGAGAGAAGTAATGGAAGGCAAACGCGTGCTGCTTGTCGATGACGTCATCAGTACAGGCGATTCGATCGCGGCACTCGAAAAACTGGTAAATACCGTCGGCGGAAACATCGTCGGCAAATTCACCGTGCTTGCGGAGGGCGAGGCGGCAGACAGAAAGGATATCACCTATCTCGAGTATCTGCCTCTCTTCAATCCTGACGGCACACCGCAGTAGGACGGCCGTACGGACAGCAGCGGTACGATCCTGCAGATAAAAGAGTATAATTATTAAGGATGGCTGAAACGCCATCCTTATTTTGTGACCAAAAAATTGTGCGCGAAAAGGGGAAATAGTCAGTTGTTCTGTATTCTATACACAAATTAACACATAAATTTTGAGTTTGCACACAAAAAAGTGTTGACACACCATCTTCACAGTGTTATTATCACGACTGTAAATCAAAGGAAAGGAGACCAGATATGTACTTTGCGGCAAGCGGTATCGTCATAATCGGCATTATCAGTGTCCTTGTAGTCGGCAGACTTATTGAGGATGGTTTTGAGCTGTAGGGCGATAATAGTACATGAGGTCGGAATAAGCCTGTACTGAGAGCCCGCAGCGATGCGGGCTTATTGAATGCCCGGCATTGTAAGGGCAGCACGTACGGTCAATTATCAACTATCACTTTAGTCTATCTTGAAGCAACTTAAACGAAAGGTATCAGTAAGGAGAAGAGATCATGAAAAACAAGAAATGGACAAAATTCTTTGTAGTAGCACTGTCCTGCATGATGGTGTTCGCTATGACAGCATGCGGCGGCGGCTCTGACAGCGGCAGCAGCGAAGAAGGCGATGCTGCTGCAGTACTGCACCTGGGCGGCGTTGGCCCTCTCACAGGCCCTGCTGCACTCTACGGAACAGCAGTAAAGAACGGAGCGCAGCTCGCTGTTGACGAGATCAACGCAGCTAATCCGGACGGACTGCAGCTCGCATGGGATATGCAGGACGACGAGCACGATGCTGAAAAATCCGTTAACGCTTACAACAAGCTGGTTGACGACGGAATGCAGATACTCGTAGGAACAGTTACAACAGCTCCTTGTACAGCAGTAGCTGCAGAAGCATATGAGGACAGAATGTTCGCTCTGACACCATCCGCTTCCGGCCCGGCTGTAACAGAGGGCAACGACAATGTATTCCAGCTCTGCTTCTCTGACCCTAACCAGGGAATCGCCAGCGCTGACTACATCAAGGAGAACTTTGGCGATAAAACCGTAGGCGTTATCTACAACAATGCTGATAACTATTCCTCCGGAATCTATGACAAGTTCAAATCCGAATACGAAGCTGGCGGTAAGAAGCTCGCAGCAGAGGAGGCATTCTCCGATGACGCTAACGCTGATTTCACAGCTCAGCTGAACAGCATGAAGAACGCAGGCGTTGACCTGATCTTCCTGCCGATCTACTACACACCGGCTTCGAACATCATGACTCAGGCCAACAAGATGGGTTATGAGCCTACATTCTTCGGCGTAGACGGCATGGACGGAATCCTCGACCTCGAGGGCTTCGACACATCACTGGCTGAGGGCGTTATGCTCCTGACACCGTTCACACCTTACTCTGAGGATGAAGAGGTACAGAAATTCGTAAAGGCTTACGAGGATGCGTACGGCGAAACTCCTATCCAGTTCGCTGCAGACGCTTATGACTGCGTATACGCTGTATACGATGCATTCCAGAAGACAGGACTCGATGCTTCCGCATCCTATGACGAGATCTGCGAAGCTATGATCGGCGTATTCACAGGCGGAGATTTCAAGGCAAGCGGACTCACAGCTGACGAGATGCAGTGGGAAGCTTCCGGCGAAGTTAACAAGACACCTAAGGTCTGCGTGATCGAGGACGGCAAGTACGTTGAGCAGTAGTCTTGGATTGACTAAGTGAGTATAGTTGTAAAATACGGGGGCGCTGCATCGTTTATGCGGCGCCCTCGACCAACATATCGACAGACAGTCGATCAGTATTAAGGAAGAAAGATTATGACATTTTTAAACAGTTTGATATCAGGACTGAGTCTGGGAAGCGTATACGCCATCATCGCGCTCGGATACACGATGGTATACGGCATCTCCAAGATGCTCAACTTCGCTCACGGTGACGTCATCATGGTAGGCGGCTACGTCTCGTTCTGCCTTACCATGTATGTCGGTATGAACGGATGGATAGCGCTCCTAATCGCGATGGTAGTTTGCACCCTGCTCGGTATAATAATCGAAAGACTGGCATACAGACCGCTGAGAGGAACCGGCTCGCTGGCTGTACTGATCACCGCTATCGGCGTATCATATTTCCTCCAGAACGCGGCGCTGCTCATCTGGGGAGCCAACCCTCGAGTTTTCACCAGCCTGTTTAACGGGATGGACACCATGCATGCCGCCGGAGGACAGCTCACCATCACACCGGAATCGCTGTTCACCATCATCGCCAATATCGTCATCATGATCGTTCTGACCCTTTTCGTAAGCAGAACAAAGGCCGGCAAGGCGATGCGTGCCGTATCCGAGGATAACGGCGCCGCCCAGCTCATGGGCATCAATGTAAACCAGTCGATCTCGCTGACATTCGCTATAGGTTCAGGCCTTGCGGCGGTCGCGGGCGTACTGATGTGCTCCGCTTATCCTGTTCTGATGCCTACAACAGGCGCTATGCCGGGCATCAAGGCATTCACAGCCGCAGTATTCGGAGGCATCGGTTCGATACCGGGCGCCATGATCGGAGGACTGATCCTCGGCATCATCGAGATATTCTCAAGGGCATACATTTCGACAGAGCTTTCGGACGCTATCGTATTTGCCTGTCTGATCATCGTGCTTCTTGTCAAGCCTACAGGACTGCTGGGCAAGAAGGTAAGCGAGAAAGTGTAGGTGCGCCATGGCAGATAAATTATTCAAGGCAATTGGCGTCAGAAACCTAAAGGGCGCAGTCAAGGGCAGCGAATACCGAAAAGAAGCCCTTATCTCATACGGAATACTGATCATCGGCTACATACTGCTTCAGGGCGGAGCGGCGGCAGGACTGATAGGACATAATCTGCAGGGACAGTTCGTGCCTATCTGTGTATATGTCTCGCTTGCCATCTCGCTCAACCTCGTAGTAGGAATCTCCGGCGAGCTCTCGCTGGGACATGCCGGATTCATGGCTGTCGGCGCGTTCACCGGCATAGTCGTGACCAGAGTCCTCGAGGGAAGCATAGCATTTGCGCCGCTGAGACTGATACTCGCTCTCATCGTTTCGGCTATAATGGCCAGTATTGCGGGCTTCATAATAGGAATCCCTATCCTGGGCCTACGCGGAGACTATCTGGCCATAGTAACGCTGGCATTCGGTGAGATCGTAAGAAACTTCATGAACGTCCTGTATTTCGGCCTCGATGAAAAAGGGCATCTGATGTTCGCGTTCAACCACACCATAGACGGCATAGACAACAGCCAGAGGATAATAACCGGAGCTATCGGAGCGACCGGAGTCACCAAGACCGCGACATTCACCGGCGCGGCGCTGCTGACCGCTCTCACGCTCTTTATCGTGCTGAACCTCAAGAACTCGATGCAGGGACGCGCGATCATGTCGATCAGGGACAACCGCATCGCGGGAGAGTCCATAGGACTCAATGTCAAAAAATACAAGCTCATGGCCTTCGTCATCAGCGCGGCTCTCGCCGGCATGGCAGGATGCATGTTCGGACAGAACTACAGCACACTTGCTCCTGTAAAATTCAATTTCAACACATCCGTGCTGATACTGGTATTCGTCGTGCTCGGCGGTATCGGAAACATCTGGGGCGGCATGATCGCCGCAGCTCTGCTGACCGTACTGCCTGAAGCGCTGAGACAGTTCTCGGATTACAGAATGCTGACATACGCAGTAGTCCTCATCGTGGTAATGATCTGCACATACAATCCGACTATCAAGTCCAGAGTCACGGCATTTATAGACAGGATCAAACCGAAGAAAAAGGACAAAGGCAAGGCCGGCAAAAAGGCCGGAAAGGAGGTGGCGTAAATGGCAGATTATGAAGACAGAAATTACGGCGTTGAAACCACCGATACCGGCCACGGATATGAAAACAGGCAGGAGATATACTACAATGACAACGTAGGCGGAAGAGCCGTATTCGTTGACGCCAAGGAACACTACTCACCGGATATGCCGACCGTAACCGAGACCATCCTGCAGGATAAGGACAAGGACAAGACTCCGATAATCGAGGTCAGGGACCTCGGCATCGATTTTGGCGGACTGACAGCTGTTAATGATTTCAGCATTGCCATCGGACGCACCGAGATCGCCGGACTTATCGGACCTAACGGAGCCGGCAAGACCACGATCTTCAACATGCTGACCAAGGTATACGAGCCGACAAGAGGAGAGATCATCTTCAACGGCAAGAGCACCAAGGGAATGAGCACCGTTGATATCAACAAGGCCGGAATGGCGAGGACCTTCCAGAACATCAGACTCTTTGACAAACTGACTGTAGAGGAGAACATCAAGGTCGCTCTGCATCACACAACTAACTACGGACTGATCGACGGAATGTTCCATACTCCGAAGTATAAGCACGAGGAATACCGCATCCGCAAGGAAGCGATGAAATACCTCAAGATATTCGGAATGACCAAGACCGCAAGCTACAGAGCGGGATCACTTCCTTACGGCGCTCAGAGAAGACTCGAGATCATGAGAGCTCTCGCAACCAAGCCGAAGCTGCTGCTTCTCGATGAGCCGGCCGCAGGAATGAACCCTTCGGAGACTGCTGAGCTGATGGACACCATCAGGGAGATCAGGGACAGATTCCATATCGCCATACTGCTGATCGAGCATGACATGAACCTGGTAATGGGTATCTGCGAGGGTATCGCGGTACTCAATTACGGCAGGACCATAGCAAAGGGCAGCCCTGCGGAGATACAGAGCAATCCTAAGGTAATCGAGGCTTATCTCGGCAAGAGCAGGGGCAAGATGGATGCCGAAGAGGAAGATGAAAAGAAGGATCTCGAGGCAGCGTTCAGGATCGGTACTGTCGCTACCAATGTCAAATCCAGACCGGACGAACCGGGCGAAGGCAGGAAGGAGGAGAAGTAATGGGTACTGTACTTACAGTTGACAATATCAACGTTTACTATGATGCTATTCATGCCATCAAGGGCATCTCCTTTGACGTAAACAGAGGTGAGATCGTGACGCTGATCGGTGCCAACGGCGCCGGCAAGTCCACGACACTTCACACCGTGTCGGGACTGCTGCGAAGCAAGACGGGCGACATCGAATTTCTCGAGAGCTCCATCGCGCATACCGCCGCGCACAAGATCGTATCCATGGGTATTTCTCATGTACCTGAGGGCAGACGTATTTTTCAGGGAATGACTGTTGAAGAGAATCTGCAGATGGGTGCTTTCGTAGCAAAGAAGGACCGCATCGCGCACAACCTCGAGTACGTTTACGATCAGTTCCCGAGACTCAAGGAGAGGACGAAGCAGATTGCAGGTACTCTGTCAGGCGGCGAGCAGCAGATGCTGGCTATGGGCAGGGCGCTGATGTCCGACCCTGAGCTGGTGATGCTGGATGAGCCGTCCATGGGACTTGCGCCTATACTGGTCGACCAGATCTTTGAGATCATACAGAACCTCAATAAGGCGGGTACGACCATACTTCTCGTAGAGCAGAACGCTCAGATGGCCCTCTCTGTTGCTGACAGAGCGTACGTCATCGAGACCGGGCGCATCACACTGTCCGGGACCGGCGAGGAGCTGGCCAAATCCGACGAGGTCCGCAAGGCATATCTCGGAGGCTGATTTCACATTATCGGTCGAAATTTAAAACCAAACGGCATATATTGTTGGCAAGGCTTGCACATATATGCCGTTTTTTGCTGCATTTACTGCTGTTTTACGGCATATCGGGAAAAAAGCGTTAACTCCGCTGTTAACGCCGCCGACGTGAGAATTAACGAATTATACCGCGCATATCTCAGGATATGAAAATGACAAAATTGTGAATTTTATTTTCATAGAATGTTCACCATGAGAAGGACTTAGCCGCTCTATATTTTTATCCATATATGGTATACTAATAAACATAACAAACACCATCGCTTGGGTTACGATAAAACTTTATTTGGAGGATATAGGGATTATGAAAAAGACACTGACGATTATACTGGCAATGCTGATGATACTGACCGTATCGGTCTGCATGACGGCATGCGGAGATAAAGACGAGCCGGGTGAGGAGGCTTCTGATCAGCAGGAGACAGAGCAGCAGGATGCCGAACCGCAGCCTGAGGTCGTTTCGACTATAGATGGAATAGATGATGATCTCGGCCCTTTTGAGCCGCTTCAGATACAGTCGATAACACTGTATGAGGATGGAACAGTCGCGCTGGTCCCGATAGAGGATCTTAAGAAAAACGAGATCAAGGATGACTCAGAAGCAATATATCCGTTTGCGGAGAGCGGCAAGGTCAAAGAGGTATATGTAGTGCCGTTCGGAAATGCGGGATACAGGACAGTAATGGCTCTTATGGAGGACGGGACCATTTCGGCAGTAAACGGAACCGCGCTGGTAGAGGATCACATCATAGCCGTGATGGACGGAGTGGCCGGCAGAGATAATTTTACTGCGATAGAGGAGAGATCTGACGAAAGCGCCCATTATCTCGTTGGCATCACCGAGGACGGAGAGGAAGTCGACCTCGATTACAGCCTGAATTTCTGACAAAAATCATAATAAGGTCTTGCAACTGAAGCACCGGGAGGCGAAAAGCGTAAAGCGAAAACGTTTCCCGGTTTTTAACTGTCACGCGAATTCCCCGAAACGCAGTTTTGCGCATGACAAACCGGTGAATTGTAAGCTCTGTTATCCTGTGCGGCGCGATCAGATAAATGTTACTGTTCACTGATCGCGCGCTTATGGTATACTTTAAGCAGTATCGTTTGATATAGATTCCTCGAAGGATAATCGAAGGAAAGGGATAAAAATGGCAGTAAACAGTGATGAAATCCGCAGAGATATACTGGACTGGTTCGAGTCGGACTTTAAAGAGAGCGCCAAGTCTACGACCAGGACCTCGCGCCTCGATGACAAGCGAGTCAGCTACAGCTTTTCTGTGGTCAACAATTCGGGATATGATTTCGACAGGTTCTCATACAACCTCAAGGTCGTGAACAAGGCTGACGGAAGCAGCCTGGGTTCTGCGACTATCAACGTCGGTCAGTGGAACAAAGGAGAAAAGAAAAATTTCAAATCCACGATCAACATTCCGGCAGGCATCAAGAGCGTATCCTTTGTGATGGCGGCTAATTCTGTAGACTATGAGGTCGGAGTCAGGCTGGACGGAGAGAGCAGGGAATTCGTCGAAGGGACGATTCGCGATCTGCGCGATCTGCGTGATCTCGAGGATATGATCACCGGCGCCGACGGCAGCGGCGGCATATTCGGAGAACTCTTCGGAACGGGTGGCATGCCGGAGACTAATCCGGCTCCGAACGGAAACGGCGGAAACAGGAAAAGCTCCGGTACATCAGCGGGAAGCATAGGCTCCGGCCCTGCGACAGGCAGCCGCAGCGGAGAAATCAATGCCGGCCCGCAGTCCTCACAGCGTCAGCGTTCGCAGCGCAGACCGCGCCAGGCCCAGCAGACCCGCACCCAGCCGAGACAGGAATACACGACGCCTGTACAGTCATACAGCAAACGCAAAAACGAGAAAAAGCTGAATAAAAAGAGACTCGGCAAATCCTCAGGCGCGATGGTGTCAGCGATATTTGCCGTGATGACCGGAATCGCGGCTCTCGCCGAATCAAACACACCTGAGCAGACCTATACATATCTCGGACTTGCTGCGCTGCTCGGCCTGGCCGCGATAGTTGTCAAGACTGTGAACACTCGCAGGGCAAAGAGGATACGCGCATACGAGGCGAAGGTAAATGTGAATGGCAATACCTCTCTCGACGATCTTGCCGAGCAGATGAACTGCACCGTCAGCAAGGTCATCGACGATATACAAAAGATGCTGGCCGACGGCTTCTTTGCCGGAGCCTATATCGATGTCGAGAACAGACTGCTGGTAATGACCAGAAACGGCGTGCCTATCCAGGATCCGGAAAAATCGGCTACCGCAGTCAAAAAAGCGAGACGTCAGGCGGCCAGAGAAAAAGGCAAGCTGCCTGAGAGCATAGAGGATCTGATCATAATGACGGATGATAATGAGATCAAAACCAAGCTCAAGACGCTCAGAACGATCACAAAGAAGATCGACCAGAGAGTAGAGGAGGCGCCGGAGCTTGCTGATCAGGTAACCGATTTCAGAGAAAAATACTATCCGGAGGTCGTGCGCCTTACTGACGAGTACAACGAAAAGATCGCGGATCTCGGCAAGATAGGAGCTGCCATGCCGGCAGCTGATCCGGAAAAGCCTGAGATCAATCTTGATCCGAATAATCTCGAGCGTCAGGCAAACGATATCAAGAAACAGCTTGTCAGCCTGATCGATTCCGTAACGGAGGCTTCGGAGAACCTGCTCGAAAAGCTTCACGAAGGGGAACTCATGGATATTTCCACGGATATACAGATGCTGCAGACCACACTCGCGAGCAAGGGACTGCTGGATTCGGATTTTGATCTGTAGACGGACAGGACAGATGCACATAACAAATGCCACATAACAGACGGCATATAACATGCGGCATATATGTGTTAAAAGAGGCACGCGTCAATTCATAGTGCGATGCCTTGGCTATATATAATTCACTAAACAATAAAAACAGGGTCAAGGCTCCGTGTGAGCCGGATATGGAGGTTAAAATGGCAGATTTTGAACTTACTCCTCAGACGATCGAAGAAGGAACTCAGGCTGTGCAGCAGGCAGTGGCAGACGACATCAGCGCTGTTGCCGAAGAAGCGGCGAAGATCGATGTCACTCCTATATTGGACGTTGACTCTGCGATCCAGGAAGAACCGAAAAAAGAGGAAAATCCACTTGCAAAATATACTGCGGATGAGCAGAGACAGATAACCGCAGTCGCTGACAAGATCGATATCACGGACAGCAACGCGGTGCTGAGCTACGGTGCGAGCGCGCAGCGCAAGGTCTCCGATTTTGCAGATGGAGCTCTTGCAAGCGTAAGAGGCAAGGACATGGGCGAGACCGGACAGGTGCTCTCCTCACTGCTCGTAGAGCTGCAGCACAACGGCGAACCGAAAAAAGGAATATTCGGCGGCCTCTTTGACAACGCGGACAAGCAGTTCGACAGACTCAAGGCTCAGTACAGCACAACAGAGGCCAACATAGACAGGCTTATCAAGCTGCTCGAGGAGCATGAGCAGCAGCTTGTAAAGGATATCGTTCAGCTCGACAAGCTCTACGACAAGAACAAGCTGTATTTTAAGGAAGTGTCGATGTACATAGACGCCGGCAAGCTGGCCCTCGAAAAGGCCAGAACGGAGACCCTGCCTGAACTGCAAAAAAAGGCAGCGGAGACCAATTCTCCTGAGGACGCACAGGCAGCTCAGGACTATGCAGACATGATCACGAGATTCGAAAAGAAGCTTTACGATCTCGAGCTCTCGAGAACGGTATGCCTGCAGTCCGCACCTGAGATCAGAATGGTCCAGAATTCGGACACCATCATGTCCGAAAAGATCCATTCGACCATCATCAACGTGATCCCAATGTGGAAAACTCAGATGGTCCTGGCACTCAACAACTATCATACTCAAAAGGCCATCGATGCCCAGAATGCCGTAACTGAGGCTACTAACGAGATGCTTCGCAAGAACGCAGAGGCCCTTCATATGAGCTCGGTTGAGACAGCAAAGGCAAGCGAGAGGGGCATCGTGGATATCGAGACCCTGCAGCACACCAACCAGCAGCTGATCAGCGCCCTCGATGAGATCCAGCAGATCCAGGCAGACGGCAAGGTCGCAAGAGCGAACGCTGAGAAGGAGCTCAACAGGATCGAGGAAGAGCTTAAGCAAAAGATGCTCAAGGTCGCATCGACAGCCGGCAAGTCCGCAGAGCAGCTCGCCGCAGAAATGCAGGCCGACAGCGCGAAATAGTGCGAAATGAGAAGCAGTAATCATAGAACTGATAATAAAGGCAGCGGGAGCCAGCGGAGGCTGGCTCTTGTTGTATTGCTCATCCTGCTCGTCATTTCGTTCTTCGGTCTGTCTGATAATGAGCGGATCACAGAGCTTAAAAGCAGCCTGTTCGGCCGGAACACACAATCAGAACAGGCAGGAACCGCAGAAGGATCGGCAGAAGAGCTCCCGGCCTGGAACGGAGAGCACTACATAGACATCAAGGGCGGCGAGCCGGCATTTCCGCAGGAGGTGTACGAAACCGCAGGCCTTGACAGCCGCGAAGATACCTCTGACCCGAAACCGTACGAGTATTACGGCCCTCTTGATAAGCTCGGCCGCTGCACCATCGCTTACGGCTGCCTCGGTGAAGAGACCATGCCGGAGGAGGGCGAGGAGCGTGGCGACATAGCCTCCATCCACCCTTCAGGCTGGGCAAGGGGACAAGGATGGGAGCGGAGCCATCTCATAGCCTGGGCGCTTGGAGCCGAGAATGCCAACGAATGCAATCTCGTGACAGGCACACACTATTTCAACAACGACGGGATGCGGCCGCTCGAGGAGGAGGTCGAGCATTACATCTGGAACACAGGCAATCATGTGCTCTACATGACACGGCCGCTCTTTGCAGGCGACGAGCTGGTGCCGCGAGGCGTGCAGATGACCGCAAGCTCAGTCGAAGACGGAGGCAGGGGCATTTCCTTTAACGTATACTGCTTCAACGTGACGCCGGGAGCAGAAATAGATTATCGCACGGGCATAGTCACGACGGAGGCGCAGGCGAATCAGGATGCGCGCGACTACGTGATCAACACGCGGAGCGGCGTGTTCCACTATCCGAGCTGCGACGGCGTAAAGGAAATGAGCCGCAAAAATCGCAAAGACGTGCATGCGACACGCTCCGAGCTGACCGCGCAGGGCTATACGCCATGCGGCTACTGCGAGCCGTAAAAAAGCAGTGAGTCATTGGGAGACAGTTCCTTTTGACTCATTGTATTAATTGTATTAGTTGATGACTTGGAATAATTGTATCGAAATAGTACAATAGTTTTTGTATATTATGCGGCCGGAAGAAAGGCCGCTGATAGAGCAGTGATACAGAGGAAATACAGAAGAAAATGTGTCCGCTGACATGCGGTGCATGATTTAGGAAAGGATGAAATAAAATGGGTGGAAAGAAGCTTTACAAATCAGAAACAAACAAAAAGATCGCGGGAGTATGCGGCGGCGTCGCTGATTATTTTGAGATAGATCCTACTATCGTAAGAGTGATCTGGTTCGTGGTTACATGGTTCTACGGAATAGGAGTGATCCTGTATATAGCCGGCGCGCTGATCCTGCCGACTGAAAGCATCGCCAAAGCGCAGATGGCAGAGGAAGCGGCAAGACCGGCACCGGAAGTCCACGTTGAACCGGCCGGCGCAAACGCCGGAGCTGCCGAAGCGAAGGATGTCCACTTTGACGTGAAGCCGGTCATAGAGCCGGTTGAAGCGGAGCCTGCTCCGGAGGCAGCTGCAGAACCGGTTGAAGAACAGGCAAAGGACAGCACAGTAGTAGAGTTCAATATTGATGAAACGGCAGAATGAACCCGGCGATCTGTTAAATAGTTTTGTATCCTTAAAAAACATACAGCTGCAGGCTATTTTTGGCCTGCAATTGTTGTTTTTTTGTTGAGATTTGTCGTATAATCAATCTGTGAAAGCGCAGAGATTTGCGCAGGTATTTTATGCGCTTCGCTGAAATGCTTCAGCGACCGCATGGAAAGTTAAAGAAGGGAGTTTTTTTATGAAGAACAGAGTTAAATTAATTGTAGCTCTGCTGGCTTCGGTACTCGTCGTTTGCGGAATGTTCACACTGACATCGTTCGCTGAAGACAAGACGCCAGCACCTGCACATACGCACGCATGGAGCCTGCACTCATCAAGCGGTGGCAATCATCTCCAGTTTACCTGCACTCCTGAGTGCAAAGAATTTAATAAATGGATAGTTGTAGAGCTCACTGCTCCGGATTCGGTATATGATGGAGAAGCATATGATGAAGAGCTGGCATTTAAAATTACAGAAAATCTGAATGCTACTGCTCCGGAACTGGCTCTTGGAACACCGGTATATAATACACCGGACCACAAGGCTCCGACAGAAGCCGGCGAATATGCGGTAACTGTTCCGCTTCTTAACGGAAAAACTGAGATCGGAACAATGACAGCATCCTTCAGGATCAGAGAGTTCTATGTTGCCTTATCAGAGGAGTATCTGCCTGGACAGAATATTTCTGGTGAGGAAGGTATCAGGGACAAGGGACAAGTTCATGGCGATCCTATTGATGAAGAAAAAGCATCCGTTGTCTATGAATTCCTTAACCTTGATAAAAGAAATTCCAAGTACACACTTGATACCCCTGACACTGTAGGTGATTACAGAGCAAAGGCTACCCTTTACAAGGCTGTATACGATGAAGAGGGCAAAATTGCAGGCGCCGAAGCGGTTGCTGTGGCTTATGACGAATTCAAGATCAGAAAGGCTGTAAAAGAGGATGTCTCTCTTGATGTATACCTCATCAAGGATCCTAAGGCTCTGCTGAAGATCGATCCGGATGCTGTTCGTTTCAACGATTACAATCAGTATAAGGAAGTCGTTGGAAAGCTTGTAGAGGAAGGATATCTGCAGGAAGGAACAAGTAACGCTGTATACGGAGACGCGGTCCTCTTTGTACCTATATTCGGGGAAGGTGACAAAGTCGTATACTCGCCGAAGCTCTACGGATTAAAGACTGTTAAATACAGAGAGCGTCACATTTACAAGCCTTATGTAGCAGGTCTTACAAAGCCTTCGGCCGACACTACTAATGATATGGTCGTAACAATACAGGCGAGCCGCAATAACGAAAAGATCGCTGTGGAGCCGCAGAGAGTCCTCTTTGGTACGGCAGATCCGAAAGTGACCGTCAAGCCGGCTGCAAGGGAGAATCTCGTATTCACCGACCGTTATCAGAAGCTGGTCACACCTGGCTCTGCTATAGGCGGAACTATAGAATATACTGTAGTTAATGACGAAAATTCTGATCTGACCTTATCTACGCTGAAATGGTCAAAGAATGTTCCGACTGCTATAAAAGCCGGAAAATACTATGTTGGCTATAGAATCAAAGCGGCAAACGGAAACTATCACGACATAGCTGGTGGAATAATAGAAGTCAGCATCGCAGCTGAGGCAAGCGATGAGAGTGCACAGCCTGCAGATGATGAAGAGGAAGAGTTTGACTGGCTGGCTCCTGACAAGGTAACAAGACTCAGCGTTACCAAGAGAGGCAGAAAGAGCGTAAACTTCAGATTCAGAAGAGTTAGTGATGCAACTTATTATGAATACAAGATTACAGACAAGAAGGGCAAGACTGTAGTCGAAAGCACTGCTGATACAGCTATCGGACAGAAAGTATCAAGATACATCCACAGCGGAAAGATCACTGGTCTCAAAGGAAATACCTGGTACAAGGTAAAGGTAAGAGCTGTCTATGTGGAAAACACCGAGGACGACGGTGGAAAAGCTATTACGGTACCTCACTTTGGCGACTGGTCAAAGACTGTAAAGTTCAGGACCAAATAGTCATATGATAATAATCATATGATCTGATGATCACAGATCCGGATAACTATCAAAACAATACGGATCACAATATCGGGAGGCGGGGAAACCTGTCTCCCGTATTTATGATATTATATCTATCTGAAAAGGATCCGTCGGCGGATACAGCGACGGCGCGGAGGGCAAGGTCATATACGAATATATTGACGCGCCTAAAGGGGTCAGGGACAGCATCACCGCAAGGCTCCCGGGCTATTACATCAACTTGGAGATACTAAAATGAAAAAAGCAATATCAAGAATAGTAGTAACGATACTTGCTCTGGCGATGATGACGAGCATGCCTATGCTATCGTTTGCAGCTGACGCGGACTATGAGGATCCGGGCAATGTCAGGGCTGTATACCACGCATCAAGCGATACGATCGGATTTGACGTATATAATGACGATCTGTTCACAGGGGATGCCGCGGTATATGATCCGCAGCTTGCGCTCACGACTATCGCCCTGGCCAGCACGTCCTGCCATACAAGAAGATATGGCAGCGATGCCGAAAAATACAGCATGGCGCCTAGGAACGTGCTCGAGTTCCTCGAGGACAGAGGATTCTCAGATGTCGAGGCAAACGAAGACTACAGGGTCAAGCCGGACGGTTACAGGGCTCCTGCAGTATTTGCTCATAAAGACATAGTCGAAAACGGAAGGGTATACACTCTCCTTGCTCTCGTTCCTAAGGGCGGTGCGCGTGAAGCAGAATTTTATCGCGTAGCCGAAGCAAGCAAAAAAGAGGGTGACACTGGAGATTTCGCATATTTTGCCGAATTAAAGGATAAAACGCTGCAGTCTGCCAGAGAATATATAAGCAAATACGGCATATACGGAAATATCAAGGTATGGCTGCCGGGCTACAGCCGCGGCGGTGGAGTGGCGAATCTCATAGCGGCAGAAATAATAGATGATCCTGCAGAAGCTCTCGGCAGCAGCGTAAGTGTCAAGCACTCGGATGTTTACTGCTATACGTTCAGCAGCTACAAGACCGCAGCACTTACAAACGATCTGACCGCTGACAGATACAGATCGATACACCACATCATCGATAACAGCGATATTGTACTCAGGCTGCCGTGGGAGACCATGTCCTTCGGATACTACGGACAGACTCATGAACTGAGAGAAGGTGTGAACAAGGTCGATGCCCTGAGGCTGCTTGAGAAGCATTCGGAGTCTGATTATGAGAGCTATATCGACGGAGCAGATCCTGACAGCTTCTATCCTGTGAAGCTCGATATACAAGCTCTTCTCAAGGGTAAGCTGTCACTGATCCAGGATGATGAATCATATTTGCCGTATGATCAGGGTGAATTCATCGATTCGGCGATGGAGCCTGTTAAAGAGCTCTTTGCCGGTGAAGGCGGCAATATAAGAGATAATTACTATAAGAATTATCAGGGGCCGGTGGGCCGCATGCTTACATATGTGAATCAATATGATATTCCGGAGGCATCTTCGATAATCAATATCAAGACAGCAGTTCCTTTCATCCTGTCTACATACATCAATTTTGTGGTTGAAAAAAGCACGGAGAACGGCAAAGTCAGAGCGGCGGAGCTGAACGAAGCAATAGAGAGATCGTTCAATGCGCTGGCGTACAATATAGAGGATGAGAATGGTGACCTGCGCGATGATGTCGTAAAGCTGAAGACGACAAAAGCCGCTTATAAGATGCTGAGGAAGCTGTATTTCACAGAAAATGAAAATGCAGGGGTTGATACGAATGCTGTTCCGCAAAAATACAGACTGAAACGCGGTATAAAGGTGGATGGCAACTTCACAAAGGCGGTAAGCAGTCTTTCGGCAAAGCTGTACGCGATGACGCTTAAGGAGCTGCAGACCTCGCAGGGTGTTGACAGCACAGTGATCAGTACCATGACGAGCGATGAGGAGAGCACTGCCATGGTGAGTATCCTGACACATTTCATGTTCGATAATGCAAGGCAGAGCAGCAGTATAAGACCTCTTGATCCTGATAACGAACAGTTCAAGCAGCTTGCTACCCTGATAGGCAATTACAAGAGCTGTGCCACCCTCCACTATATCGAAAGCGGAATGGCGTGGCTCGAGTCAGCAAGCGGCCTGTATGATGATTATGAAGGCGTGACAGATGAGCAGCTCGCAGGCTACAGGAGAGTATATATTAGACCGTCGAATCCTACCGATATAATAGGAACTGTCAGGGATGCGGACGGCAATGTCGTTGCAGAATTCGTAAACGATAAGATGACAGAAAAGACCGACAAATGGGTCGGTTATACAAAGAGCGATGAAGGAGGCTGGCTCAGGCTGCCTGCCGACAAGAGCTATAAGGTGGAACTGACAGTAACAGACGACTGTGATATGTCTGTAAAGCTGGCAGAGTATTCTGCGGAAGAGGGTAAGATCGTCAGAACTGTAGACAGGGACAGCAAACTCGACTGGAACGGATTAGTATCATTCGCAGGCGACATCATCACTCTTGATGTGCCGGCAGCCTTTGGGGCGGAAGATGAATGCGTACTGCCGTCGGCTGCGGAATACAGCATGAGCGTGAGCAAAGACGATGAGGGCGGCGAGACTGTAAAAGCTGTACCTAAGGTAAAGGGCCTCAAGCTCAAAGCCGGCAAGAAATCGATCAAGGTCAGCTGGAAAAAGCTCAGCGCAGCTCAGCGCGCGAATTTCAGCAAGATGGAAGTGCAGTACAGCACATCGAAAAAATTCAAGTCATATAAGAAGATATATGTATCAAAAGCGAAATCCTCATACAAGATAAAAGGCCTCAAAAAGGGCAGGACATATTATGTGAGAGCCCGTAATATCCGCAAAGCAAACAATAAGACTTATGTAAGCAAATGGTCTGCCATAAAGAAGGCTAAGGCCAAATAGCATTGCATTCCAGACAGCGGGAGACGGAGATAAAACCTGTCTCCCTTTTTAATGGCAAAAAATGCTTTATTTGACAGCACAAATGTCTTAAACTCTTACTATAATCAACCAGGTAAATAGTATGGGGAGACGTAACAGTACAAAATGTTGTGAGAAGTGAGGTTACAGTGGATAAGCGAGATGTATTGACAAAGGCAATAGTAGGGGCGATGATCAAAAAAGGTTATCTGGATATTCGCTCCATGCACAGGAACGCGGTCAACGCGGGAGGAAAAAACAAAGAACTGCTGCATAAGATACTCGAAAAGAACAAGGATACCGAGTACGGGCGCAAATATCATTTTGCTGATATCAGGAACATCGGAGATTACCGCAGGATGGTGCCGATAACCGATTACCACGATTATGAGGACTACATAGAGAGGATGATCTACAAGGGCGAGGAGAACCTGATCACGTCCATGCCGGTGATCGGTTACGCGCAGAGCTCGGGCACTGTCGGAGGGCGCAAATATGTGCCGCTGACGCAGCCGCAGATCAATGTCTACACCAAGCACACTGTCACGAGGATGATGGCATGCGCGGACAAATACTCGCGTAAGCATTTCGGCAAGAGCATCAAGCCGGGCAGAGGTCTGTATACCAATCACGCTATATACGACTATCTGCCCAACGGCGTGCTGAGCAGCAACGTCGCCGATGTAGCTGCGCGCCAGCTCGGATTTCTCTATCCTTACATACTGAGCAATCCGTATAAGAGGCTCTTCACCCAGTACGAGGCGGAATTCAGATACGTCAACACGCGCTTCGCGCTGCAGGACAGAGATACAATGTATGTGTTCTCCGTGTTCCTAAAGATGTTTACGGATCTGATGCTTTACCTGAAGAAGCACTGGGAGACTATAGTCGATGATATCGAAAAGGGTACGGTCAGCGATATCGCTAATGCTACGCCTGAGATAAAGGAGATGCTGCTCGCGAAGATCAAGCCGGATCCTGAGAGGGCAGCGGAGCTGAGGCGCGAATTCGAAAAAGGCTTCGATGAGACTATCATACCGCGCATCTGGCCTAATATGTCGGCTATATGCGGCATAGGGACATCGACATTTGAGCAGTTCTACAAGCTGTCGAAGAGCATGACCGGCGATATACCTTACGATTTCTCAATATACGGAGCGAGTGAGGGCCTTTTCGCAGCTGTGGATGAGCTGAACTCGCCTAAACAGCTTATGCTCGTAGAGAGCTGCTTCTACGAATTCATACCTGTGGATGACGAGAGCAAAATACTCTGCATCGATGAGCTTGAGGTCGGTAAGGAATACGAGATAGTCGTAACCACGCAGTCGGGCCTTTACAGATACAAATGCGGAGATGTGATCAAGGTCGTTGACTATCTCCATGAATGCCCGTATATACAGTTCGCATACAGGAAAGGGCAGCTTTTGAATCTCGCGGGAGAGAAGACTACGGAGGAGCATATGCAGGCGGCCGTGGATAAGATAGCGGCTGAGGCGGGCTGCAGGATACTCAACTGGACTGTTGACAGCATCATAGATGCCCAGCCTTGTCACTACCTGCTGATGCTCGAAAACGAAGACGGGCTGGATCTGAGGCAGTATACCGATTTTGCCGACGCGGTGCTGAGAGATATCAACGTGCGCTATGAGCATTTCAACGACCGCGGTGTGCTCGGCAAGGTTCAGATAGTCAATCTCGAGCCGGGAACGAACGCTGAGTGGATCAGGCTCAAGGAGGAATCCGGAACATCGGTCAGCCAGATCAAGCCGGTGAGGATACTCGATACAGATGACAAAAAAGAATTCTTCAGCGCAAGAATAATCAATGATTGACTCACATTATAAGGAGAGCCATTATGAAGAAAAGACTATCCGTAATACTTGTGCTGCTGCTCGCGCTGACGATGACGGTGTCCCTGCCTCTTACATCATTTGCTGCGGGTACTGCAGACGATGATCCGGCCACTGTCCTTTCCGTTTATCATGGAACAGCAAGAGCAACAGAGCCTGACATATACAGCGACGAAGTGTTTTCAAAGGATTCGGCTGTATATGATCCGCAGCTGGCAATGATGACGCTGGATCTCGCCAACGCAAGCTGCCACAGCCAGAGATACAGTGACGAAAGCAAAAAATACGCTGAGATATCTCGAAACGTGCAGGAATTCCTCGAGGACAAGGGCTTTTCGGATATCTATGTGACTGATGACTATAAGCTGAAGCCGGACGGAACGCTGGCGCCGGCATATTTCGCTCACAAAAAGATTAATGCTGGCGGCAGAGCCTACACCCTCCTTGTCGTGGGAACCAAGAGCGGCGCGAACGAGGCCGAATACTGGCCTATAACCCGTATCAGCCGCGGCGAGGGCGACAGAGGAGATATGGCTTATCTCGCGTATATCAAGGATAAGGTCCTGCAGGCCGCGAGAGAGTACGTCCGCAGCTATGAGATCAGCGGAAATATCAAGGTATGGGTGCCGGGCTACAGCCGCGGAGGCGGTATAGCGCAGCTGATCGCGGCTGATATAATAGATGATCCTGCCGGGACGCTCGGCAGCGCTGTGAGCTTTACCCCATCGGATGTCTACAGCTATTCTCTCAGCTCGTACAGGTCGGCAGCAAAAACCAGAGATCTGACTGCCTCCAGATATGACGGCATACACCATCTCATCAGTGAGGATGACCTGATAGTCAATCTGCCTTGGGAAACCATGAGCTTTGGCTGGATCGGGCAGGTGCATGATATGACAGCCGGCGTCGACAAGGCGCGTGCCATGGAGCTTATGAGGATTAAATCGGAATCAGATTACGAAGCCTATGTCAGCGACAAAGACCCGGACGGCTTCTATCCTAAGAAGCTGGACATACAGGCTCTGCTTAAGGGTAAGCTGTCCCTGACAGATGACGACGAGTCATATCTGCCTTATGAGATGGACGAATACATTGACAGCGTCATGGATCCGCTGATAGAGCTGTTTGCCGAAAACGGAGATGATCCGAGAGACGGATTCTATAAGAACTATCAGGAAGCGGGCTATAACTTTGTAAAGTTTGTCATGGCCGATGGCCTTCCTGATGCTTCCTCTCTGACCACCAGCAAGACCATGGTGCCGTTCGTGATGTCCGCCTATATCAATTACATAGCCGGAAAAAAAGCGGAGAACCGCAAGCTAAAGACAGCTGAGCTGAATGCAGCTATAGAGAGCGGATTCAATGCTCTGGCATATAATATAGAGGATGAGAACGGAGAACTCCGCAGCGATATTGCAAAGCTGAAGAGCACTGCAAATATATACAAGCTGCTCAGAAGACTGTACTTTACGGAGAATGAGGACTATGCAGCCGGACTGAACGGCATCCCGGACAGGTACAGTCTGAGAAGAGAAATAGAATCAAACGGCGTCTTCGCGAAGCATATCCGCAAACTGACGGCCAGACTGTATGCTCTGACAATGAAGGATATCATGAGCGCTCAGGGCGCAGACAAGGATCTGATCAGCGCGGTGACGAGCGACAAGGACAGCGCTGCTATGTCAATGGTCCTGACATATATCCTGTTTGGCAACGACAGGCAGAGCAGCAGCATAAGACCTCTCGATCCGGATAACGAGCAGTTCAGGCAGCTTGCCACGCTGATAGGGAATATCAGCAGACTGACCACCATGCATTTCATCGCGGACAACGCATCATGGATCCGCGCGGCCTGCAGCTGGTATGACGGCTATGAGGGCCTGACAGAGAGTGCCCTCGCAGGCTACAGGAGAGTATATATACGCCCGTCGCGTCCTGTCGATATAATCGGAAAGGTCATGGATGAGGACGGCAATGTCGCTGCCAGATTCATAAACGATAAGATGAGCGAAAAGACCGACAAATGGATCGGCTATACCACGAGCGATGAAGGAGGCTGGCTCAGGCTGCCTGCCGATAAGAGCTATAAGGTGGAGCTGATGACAACAGATGACTGCGATATGACCGTAAAGGTGGCGGAGTACTCTGCTGAAGAGGGTAAGATCGTCAGAACCGTAGACCGGGACAGCAAATACAGGTGGGACGGATTGGTATTATACGCAGGCGACGTCATCACACTTAACGTCCCGGCTGCCTTCGGGGAACAGGACGAATGCGCACTGCCGTCGGATGCCGAATACAGCATGAGCGATTTCACGGACGATGACGGCGGCAAGGCTGCAACGGCGGCACCTAAGGTAAAGGGCCTCAAGCTCAAGGCCGGAAAGAAATCGATCAAACTCAGCTGGAAGAAGCTCAGCGCTGCGCAGCGCGCGAATTTCAGCAAGGTGGAGCTGCAGTACAGCAGATCGAAAAAATTCAAGTCATACAAGAAGATATATGTATCCAAAGCGAAGGCTTCGTACAGGATAAAAGGCCTCAAAAAAGGAAAGACCTATTACGTGAGAGTCCGCAATGTCCGCAAAGCTGACAACAAGGTATATGTAAGCAAATGGTCAGCCGTAAAGAAGGCTGAAGCTAAGTAGGAACACACAGGAGGATAGAGAATGAAAACAGGGGTAATCGATGTAGGCGGAGGCATGAGAGCGTCATACGGCGCCGGCGTGTTCGACTGGTGCATGGACAACGACATACATTTCGACTACTGCATAGGCGTTTCCGCCGGCAGTGCGAATATAGTCTCATATCTCGCGGGACAGCGCGGACGGAACTATGTATTTTACACAGACTACGATCTGCGCGACGAGAGCATGAGCCTCCGAAACTACGTGAGGACCCGCAATTTCGTCGACCTTGAATACGCGTACGGCAAGCTGTCCAACAGCGGCGGCGAATATCCGCTTGATTTCGCGGCGGCACTGGCGAATCCCGCCGAATTCAAGATAGTCGCGACCGATGCTTTCAGCGGCAAGCCGCGCTATTTTGACAAGACAGATATGAGCCAGGACGATTACGGCGCGATCAAGGCTTCGAGCTGCGTGCCGGCCGCCAACAGACCGTACTACGTCTACGGCAACGGCTACTACGACGGCGGCATGTCGGATCCTATCCCTCTCGAGAAATGCTTTGAGGCAGGATGCGACAGGGTCGTGCTGGTGCTGACCAGACCGAAGGATTTTGAAAGAGACCCGCGCAAGGACGCCGCAGCCGCAGCAGTCATCCGCAGAGAATTCCCTAAGGCCGCCGAAGCGCTAAGCAAAAGAGCACTGGTCTACAACACCGAGCTTTGGGTAGCAAAGCAGTACGAAAAAAAAGGAAAGGTCCTCATAGTCGCCCCTGATGACATAGGCGGCATGAGCACCCTCACCCGCGACCCTGAAATGATAGACATACTCTACCACAAGGGCTACAAAGACGCCGAAGCCATAAAAGCATTCATGGCGTAAATCAAAAAAAGGACGGCAAGTCAGAAGATGCATGATCCCGGCTTCCCGATAGCTTTTGTAAGTCAAGGTAAAATTAACCGTACAACGAATCGCGAACAGATGTTTGCAAATTGTTTGAATTATGATATACTCGTATCAACCTCAAAAATGGGGTTGATATTTTTTTCCAATGCAAAGATAATGTACGGGACACAGCCGTTGATACGGCAGCTGCCGGCAGTACAAAGAAAAGCAGGATTTGTATAAAATGGGAAGATTCAAGGTAGTAAGTGATTTCGCGCCTATGGGCGATCAGCCGCAGGCGATAAGGGAGATAGCGGACGGGATACTTGCCGGACGTGAGGCGCAGACTCTGATGGGCGTCACCGGATCGGGCAAGACATTTACAATGGCAAAGATAATCGAGGCCGTGCAAAAGCCCACGCTTGTCATCTCTCATAACAAGACTCTGGCCGCGCAGCTTCACGGCGAGTTCAAGGAATTTTTCCCGGACAATGCGGTCGAGTATTTTGTCAGCTACTACGATTACTACCAGCCGGAGGCCTACGTGCCGTCGACCGACATGTACATAGAGAAGGATGCCGACATCAATGAAGAGATCGACAAGATGCGCCATTCCGCGACAGCCGCCCAGCTCGAGCGCAAGGACGTGATTATCGTGGCGTCTGTGTCGTGCATCTACGGACTCGGAAGTCCGTCATCCTACCGCAACCAGCTCATCAGCCTCAGACCGGGCATGGAGATGGACCGCATGCAGCTGCTGAGAAATCTGACGGACATACAGTATACGAGAAATGACATAGATTTTCAGCGCGGCTCGTTCAGGGCACGCGGCGATACGATAGATATCTATCCTGCAGGCGGCGAGGCTGCAGTCAGGGTGGAAATGTTCGGAGATGAGATAGAGAGCATCAGGGAAATAAACCCTCTGACAGGAGAGGTGACCGGCGTGAGGTCGCATATCTCCATTTTTCCGGCCAGCCATTACATCACAAGCAAGGAAGACATGCAGATGGCCGTTGCGTCCATCAGGGCCGAGCTCAAGGAAAGACTCGACTGGTTCAGGGCTAACGGCAAGCTGCTTGAGGCCGAGAGGCTCGAGCAGAGAACCAACTACGACATAGAGATGATGCTCGAGGTAGGGACCTGTAAAGGCATAGAGAACTACTCGAGGCATATCAATTTTCTCAAGCCGGGCGAGAGACCTTACACGCTGCTCGACTATTTTCCCGACGGAGATTTCCTGACGATTATTGACGAGTCGCACGCGATGCTGCCGCAGCTGAGGGCGATGTACAACGGAGACCACGCCCGCAAAGAATCGCTGATCGAATACGGATTCAGGCTTCCGTCGGCATTCGACAACAGACCTCTCAAATTCGACGAATTCACTGAGCTCACCGGGCAGACAGTGTACGTGTCGGCGACGCCGGCCGCATATGAGCTGTCCCGCTCCGGCGGCGTGACGGCGGAACAGCTCATAAGGCCTACCGGCCTCCTCGATCCGGAGATCGAGGTGCGGCCGACCGAGAGCCAGATCGACGACCTGATGGCCGAGATATACAAGACCACAGAAAAAGGTGAAAGGGTCCTGGTCACAACCCTTACCAAGAGAATGGCCGAGGACCTGAGCAAATACCTGCAGGGCGAGGGCATCAAGGTCAGATATCTGCACTCTGAGATAGACAATTTTGAGAGACTGGAGATAATCAGGGATCTCCGAATGGGCAAATTTGACGTCCTGGTCGGCATTAATCTGCTGAGGGAAGGACTTGACCTGCCGGAGGTCTCGCTTATAGCGATACTCGATGCGGACAAGGAAGGCTTCCTCAGGACGGAGACATCGCTTATACAGACAGTCGGCAGGGCGGCCCGAAACCAGAACGGCCGAGTCATAATGTACGCCGACTATATCAGCAAGGCTATGAAGACCTGTATAGACGAGACCGCAAGGCGCCGTTCGATACAGGACGCGTACAACAAGGAACATGGCATAGTGCCTAAGACCATAGTCAAGCCGATCAGGGAGATCGCAAGAGCGACAGACGAGTACCACGGCGAGGTGGATATAAAGAATCCGAAGGCGATGACCACGGCCGAGCTGCGCGAGACCATAAGAGATGTCGAAAAGAACATGAAGGAAGCCGCTGCCCAGCTCGATTTCGAGCGCGCCGCAGAGCTCAGAGACGTGCTGTTTGAGCTGCGCGCAAGCGCCAGAGCGTAGCGAACAACGCCGACCCTCACGCAACTTGACAGATAAATTATATCAGGAACTCAATTCCGGAATATAAGATGATCGAAATCATGCGTTATCGTAAAAGCAATCACGACTGCTTCATAATATATTTACAGGAACAGCAATAATGTGATAAACGGCTTGCTTTCCGGTGAGCAGTCAGCGTTACAGCTAAAAAAAAGGAATCAAAATTATCGCCTGCCCGTAATGTTAATGTAAAAATAGAAATAATATAGTTTTTACATTAACATCGGCAGGGAAGATTAATGTAAATTCCGCCAAATTGATGATTTTACATTACCGGAGAGGCTGATCGTTAATGTAAGAATCTCATAAAAGCCGAGAATACATTACCATCAGTAATGTATTCTTCGTGAAATGGAAGAATCTACATTAACAATTGACTGGATCGGTAATGTATATTGCTAAAGATTTAGAAATATGCATTACCAATAAATCTGCATTACCAATAAAAGAAAGAGTAAGAGCATAATGGACAAAAACATAGTAATCAAGGGCGCCCGCGAGCACAATCTGAAGGGTATAGATGTCACGATCCCCCGCGATAAGATGGTGGTATTGACCGGCCTCTCCGGTTCAGGCAAATCTTCGCTTGCCTTCGACACCATCTACGCCGAGGGCCAGAAAAAATACGTCGAATCACTCTCGTCCTATGCCCGCCAGTTCCTCGGACTGATGAAAAAGCCGGACGTCCAGCTTATCGAGGGACTGTCCCCGGCCATCAGCATCGACCAGAAGACGACGAGCCGCAATCCGAGATCGACTGTCGGAACGGTCACGGAGATATACGATTATCTGAGACTGATGTACGCGAGAATAGGCGTGCCTCACTGTCCGGTCTGCGGACGCGAGATCAGCAGCATGTCCATAGACAGCATAATCGAAAATATTCAGGAGCACGGCATAGGCACACGCATCGTGGTCCTTGCCCCTGTAATCCGCGGACGCAAGGGCGAGCACAAGGCCATTTTCGACCGCATCCGCCGCGACGGCTTCACCCGTGTAAGAGTCGACGGCGAGATGAAGAGGCTCGACGAGGATGAGATCGTCCTTGCCAAAAACAACAAGCACACGATAGAGATAGTCATAGACAGGATAGTCATACGCGAGGACAACCGAAGCCGCATCGCCGAAGCCCTCGAGATAGCTATCAAGGAGGGCGAGGGCATATGCAACGTCATCTACCTGCCTGACCGAAACAGCGCCGACGCGTACTCTGCCGGCATCAGCTCCAGCGCAGCAGCGGAAGCAGCTTCACAAATGGGCCGGCAGTCTGCATCAGGCGGCCCGGTACCGCAGACAGAATCCGGTTCGCAGGCAGCTGCCGGCCCAGACGGCAGACTGTTTGCCGAGCAAAAAGAGCTCCTTGTCACCTACTCGACCAAATTCGCGTGTCCTGATCACGGGGTAGGACTCGAAGAAATGGAACCGAGGATGTTCTCCTTCAACGCTCCGTACGGAGCCTGCGACTGCTGCAGCGGACTCGGCTTCACTCTGAGGATAACCGACGAAGCGGTAGTGACAGACGAGAACAAGAGCATCCTTAACGGAGCCATGGGAAACGTATTCGCGTCTCTCGACGCTATGGGATTTTACCGGCAGATGCTCAACCGCCTCGCCATAGACCACGGCACGGATCTGTCCGTCCCGTACAAGGCGCTCCCGCCAAAATTCAAGGACGAGCTCCTGCACGGAACCGGTACCCGCAAGCTCAAATACACATACGAAAGCAAATCGGGCAGGATCTCCCATATGAACCATACCTTCGAGGGTGTCATCCCGAGCCTCGAACGCCGCTGGGGAGAGACCAATTCCGAATACATCAAGAACAAGATCTCGGATATGATGACAGAGGAGGAATGTCCGGTATGCCGCGGCCGCAAGCTCAAAGACACAGTCCTCGCGGTAACGGTCGGAGGCAAGAACATTATAGAATTGACTGATATGTCAGTCATACAGGCTATGAGATTCTTCGATGATCTTGATTCACAGCTGAGCCCGAAGGAAAAGAAGATCAGCGAGATGGTCACCAAGGAGATCAAGGCCAGACTCAAATTCCTCAAGGATGTAGGCCTCGGCTATCTGACGCTGAGCAGAGCTGCCGGAACCCTCTCGGGCGGAGAATCCCAGAGGATCAGGCTGGCGACACAGATCGGATCCGGACTGGTAGGCGTACTCTACATACTGGACGAGCCGTCGATCGGTCTCCATCAGAGCGACAACGACAAGCTTCTCGCATCGCTTCGCAGCCTTACAGACATGGGCAATACACTCATAATAGTAGAGCACGACGAGGACACGATGTACGCGGCGGATCACATAGTCGACATCGGCCCGGGAGCCGGAGTCAACGGAGGAGAGCTGGTAGCACAGGGAACAGTGGAAGACATCAAGAACTGCCCTGAATCCATCACCGGTCAGTTCCTCTCAGGCAAACGCCACATAGAAGTGCCTCAGACGAGGAGACCGGGCAACGGTCTGTATCTCGACATACTCGGGGCGCAGGAGAACAATCTGAAAAATATTGATGTCAGGATACCGGCAGGCAAGCTGGTGCTCGTGACCGGAGTCAGCGGCTCGGGCAAATCGAGCCTCGTCAACGAGATCATATACAAGGGCGTGTCGCGCGTAACCAACCGCACCCAGGAAAGACCGGGCAAATACCGTGAGATCCGGGGCATAGAGAATTTCGACAAGGTCATAAACATCGACCAGTCGCCTATAGGCAAAACGCCGCGCTCGAACCCCGCGACATACACCGGCATGTTCACGCATATCCGCAATCTGTTCGCCGAAATGCCCGAAGCCAAGGTCCGCGGCTACAAGCAGGGCCGCTTCAGCTTCAATGTCAAGGGCGGACGCTGCGAGCACTGCAGCGGCGACGGCATAATCAAGGTGGAAATGAACTTCCTGCCTGATGTTTTCGTGCCGTGCGAGGTCTGCGGCGGAGCGAGATACAACCACGAGACGCTCGAGGTCAAATACAAAGGCAAAAATATTTCTGAAGTGCTGAATATGACTGTTTCAGAAGCTATACCGTTCTTCGAAAATCAGCAGAGCATACTGCGTTATCTCAAGACTCTCGACGAGGTCGGCCTCGGATATATCAGCCTCGGACAGCCGTCGACACAGCTTTCCGGCGGAGTCGCGCAGGGGATCAAGCTCGCGACAGAGCTGTCCAAACGAAGCACTGGCCGCACTCTGTACATACTCGATGAGCCGACGACAGGCCTGCATTTCACGGACGTCGAAAAACTGCTATATGTCCTGAACCGCCTTGTCGACGAGGGCAATACGGTAGTTGTCATAGAACACAACCTCGATGTGATAAAGCAGGCGGATCATATAATCGATCTTGGCCCGCAGGGAGGAGACGGCGGCGGCCGCATAGTCACGGAAGGAACGCCGGAGCAGGTAGCAGCAGTCAAAGAATCCTACACCGGCCGGTACCTTAAGAAAATGCTGTAAACTAAAGCCCCGGATCTGAACTGCTGCCCGTCAGGAGGACAGTGACCCGGGGTTTTGATCGTGTTGCGCTGTTCAGCGGTATTTAACGGTGGCGCGAGGCCTTGATCGCCTTGTCCATCTTGCGCTCGGCGTCGCGTTTCGCCTGGGCCTCACGCTTGTCATAGTTTTTCTTGCCGCGGCAGAGACCAAGCTCGACCTTGCATCTGCCGTTTTCATCTATATAGACAGAGAGCGGGATCAGAGTCAGACCCTGCTGAGTCTTGACCGTGCCGTAAAGCTTGTTGATCTCCTTGCGGTGCATCAGCAGCGTACGCACTCTCAGAGGATCGACATTGTATCTGTTTCCCTGCTCGTAAAGCGCGATATGCATTCCGGTCACAACAAGCTCGCCCTTGCTCGTTATCTTGGCATAGCTCTCCTTGATGCTGACACCGCCCTTGCGTATGGATTTGATCTCCGTACCGGTCAGGACGATGCCCGCCTCAAAACGCTGCTCTACGAAATAATCGTGAAAAGCCTTCTTATTATTCGCAACTGTTCTTTTTTGTTTTTTCGGCATTGCGTGCTACCCTGATAAAAAGTAAAGATATGGCTCTTTTGCGCGCCCGTTCGCTGATGCTGAGCGCCGGCTAAAATCTCTGTATCTTATTGAACGGGAATAGTCTGACGAAGACACGCCCTTTGATCTGAGCCTTCTTCACAGTGCCTACCTCTGATCTCCTCGAATCTACGCTTCCGACCCGGTTATCGCCGAGACAGTAATACTCACCGTCCGGAACTGTAAAAGTCTCACCCTCGGCAGGTATTTCGAATGCCGGAGTGTATCCGTCCTTGAGGTAGTCCTCCTCGTAGGCTTCACCGTTTATATAGAGCTGATCATCCTTGATCTCGATATCGTCGCCCGGCAGGCCGATAACTCTCTTGATCAGCAGTTTTTCGCCGCCGGTCTCCTCATTTATAAGAGAGCTCTGGAATATGATTATGTCTCCGCGCTGCGGCTCATGGCTGCGGTAAGCCTGCTTGTACATGATCAGATAGTCGCCGTCGTGAAAAGTGTTTTCCATCGAGGACTGCCTGACTATGGTCGGTCTGATGAAGAACAGAACGATAGCGGCCAGTATTACCGCGATAACGATGTCGATAAGGAAACTCTTGATAAAGCTTCCTGCCCCTGAAGCAGCAGCTTCTGCTGCGTGTTTACCTTCGTAATTACTCAAGATTTAACTCCTTCTCCCGGATC
>JAFRGH010000056.1 GCA_017433945.1 Mogibacterium sp.
CCTGCGTACTGTGGCTCAGAGAGTGTAGCCTGATCATCAGGATGCTCTTTGTTCCACTTTTCTACGCCTGCCTGATATCCTTCCCATCTGCCGAGCCATGTAGCGTCGCCCTGCTCCCAGCCGATGAGACCGATATTTCTGTCGCCCTTGTCGAGAAGGATCTGAACCAGCTTTTCGCCGTTTTCAGGCTCGTTCTCATGTACAGCTCCGATATAATACGGAGAATCTGTAGCTGCCTTGAAGATATCTGCGCTGTTTTCCTCGCTGATGATACGGAAGAACTGTGCCAGATATACTCCGTTGTCATTACATGTCTTGATCGCGGAAGCCATCTCTGTGTCAGAGCTGTTGCAGATGATGATTCCCTGGCATCCTGCTGCGCAGAGCTGCTCAACAGATGCTGTAACCTTTTCGGATACGTGACCCTGGTCTACATACTGAACCTCTACTCCGAGAGCCTTTGCCGCCTCATCGATTATCAGCTTGCACTGTGAACCGAGAACGTCTGTCGAGCTCCAGATCGAAACGCCGATCTTGATCTTGCCATCTGCAGGTGCTGCAGCCTCTTCAGATGATTCTGCGGATTCTCCGCCGCCTCCGCAGGCTGCCAGTGAGAATACCATCACGAGTGACAGTACAAACGCCAGCACCATTTTAAATTTACTGTTCTTCATTTTTTCCTCCAGTTTTACATACACTGCGGCCTTGAGCCGCACACTCCTTGGATTTATATCGTATATGGTCTGAAAAGATACGATTCTTCTCCGGCCATTTTTATGATATTCCAAGCCAGCGGCTAATAGTATCGACTCATTTTCGTTTTTTGGTAAATTTTTCAAAAGAAAATGCAGGAAATCATTCCTGCAGAGTTTTCCTGTATTTACTCGGGGATATGCCCTGAACTTTTTTGAATACCTTTATAAAATAGAAATAATCGTTATATCCGACTATCTCGGCGATCTCACTGATCGACATCGACTCATCCGGGAGCAGCTCCTTTGCCCTCTGTATGCGAAGCTGAGTCACATAATCCGAAAATGTCATGCCTATCTTCTTTTTGATGTCCGTGCTCAGCCTCGCTATGCTGACAGAGTACTTTGAGGCGAGTGTCGTAAGCTGTATATCCTCGGTGTAATGCTCCCTGATATCGTTTATGACCCTGTCTATCATTCTCTCAGGAACGATGCTTTCAGATCTGTCCGGTGACTGTTTCCCGCCGCCTTCGGCAGTAATATTGCTGAGTATCCTACCCAGCTCCTCCTCCTTTACAGGCTTGAGCAGATAATCATACGCGTGATGCTGAACAGCCTCCTGAGCATATGAGAACTCAGCAAAGCCTGATATCAGCACCACTCTTGTTGACGGAGACAGCTTCGGGACCTCTCTCAGCAGCTCGAGGCCTGTCATTCCCGGCATTCGTATATCCGTAAAGAGTATATCCGGCTTGAACTCAGCGATCTCTTCTCTCGCTGTAAGACCATTATTGGCAGTCCCTACGACCCATATGTCATATCCGGATTTTTCAAGGAGCTTTGTCAGTCCCAGCGTGATCCAGACCTCATCGTCGGCTATGTATACTGTAAGCATGTTTCTCTCCTATCCCATCAGGCTTCATCGTGACCGGCTTTATCACGGTCATTCAGATTATTTTTTGATATGATCAGGCAGCGATATCAGGATCACGGTTCCTTTCCCCTGCGTGCTGTCGACTGTAATAGAATAGTCCTCATCATAGAACAGCCTGAGCCTCTGAACTATATTGCTCAGCCCTATGCTTGCGCTGTCACCCGGCTCTTCGATCATCTCTCTGACAGCCTCAAGCGTATCCTCATCCATTCCAACGCCGTTATCCTCGACAGTTATCTCTATTCTGCCGTCCCTCATGGATACCTTGGTCATAACATAACCGGGTTCAACAGATTCCTCGAGTCCGTGGAATACGGAATTTTCCACAAGCGGCTGCAGCAGGAATCTTATCGCAGGCTTGTCGAGCACCTCGTCCGGGATCTCAGTAATGATAGAAATCTTTCCCGAAAACCTGTAGTTGATGATGCTCGCGTATTTTTCCATATACTGGACCTCATCGCGAAATGTTACGATATTGCTGCCCTTGACGGCATAGCGGAAGATATCGGAAAGTGACATAGCCATGTCTGCTATATCGTCCTCATCGTGTATAAGAGCCATATCCCTCATGCACGAAAGAGTGTTGTACAGAAAATGCGGATTGATCTGGTTCCTGTATGCCAGTATCTCCATCTTCTGACGGGCAAGTCTCGTCTCGTACAGGCTGATCTTGCCGGCCTTCAGCTCCTCTATCATACGCTGGTTCTCGTCGAGCATCCTGTCGAGGCTGGATGCCACGATGTCTATATCGTCCTTCCTGTTCAGATACAGCCTTTCATCCGGATTCTTGATAGCCCTGTTGATAAACTCGCTTATCTGATCGATCGGGCGCGCCATGTGAAAATATGAGAATCCGAACAGCATCACGAGCAGTATGATAGCCAGGGCATATACGACGAAGACTATAGTGCGCATCCTGCCGCTGCCTTCGGTATTGGCCGAAATACATACTGCTGCAGCGACCTTGATGCCGTTATCCCACTCACCTTCCTTATATATGTAGTCAGGATCCATGCGCATCTCCTCCATGGTCATGCTCTCATCTATCCTGTCACCGCTGTACATGGCAAGCACCGGTGTATTGGAATCGCTCAGCATAGCCGCGGCGCTGTGACCCGCCATTATGTTTCGTATATTACCGTCGATGACCCAGTGCTCCATAATGAACACACACATTCCTTCCAGCACCGCCTTGCCGTCAGCGGTAGTGTATATCGGGTAATACTACGCAGAGCTGTAGTCGTAGTCGTTTATAAGGTAGTTGCCCGCGTCAAAATCCTCATTCGCGCGAAGATAATTTCTTCCCCCGGGCAGATGCGCATCTTTTCCGAGATGTGCCTTTTCCTGCATGTTTTTATCGAACAGCATCATCGCGACTACGTCTCTGCTCTGTGAGGTGACGCGTGTATAAAGGGGCAGCAGCTGTTTTTCAAGAGCCTGCTCGTCCTGCCAGTCTATATAATCATCATCATTCGTTCCCGGATATTTGAAAAAATACGAAGCCTGATAGCGCAGTCTGTCCTTGTGAAAGCTCAGCACCTCGTCGATCTGATCCATCAGATTCGCGCACAGAGTCTCCGAATTCGATCTGCTGATATCGTATATATATCGCTGAGATATCAAAAGAGATCCTGTGAACACCAGGAGTATTATAAGAATTATGCACAGCAGCTGAAGCAGTATGCTTTCCCTTATCTTCTTAGCCAACATATCTTTGATCCTGTATCCTGCATCTCATATACAGCAGTCTTTCGGATAATAAATAATATCATATTTTATGAGAGAATGGGTATGGTTCGTGACTCATCCCGTCCCATTGAATCGCGCCCAGTCCCCACTGACTCACAAAAATATGTAATTGATTC
>JAFRGH010000057.1 GCA_017433945.1 Mogibacterium sp.
CTGAACCCAGTTCTGTATCTCCTCGTACGTTGCGCCGAACTGGAAGCCGGACATATCCATCTCCTCCATCGGGAACTCAATGCGGACATTCTTACTCGATATCTCGCCCTTGGAAAGCAAACAAACCGTCTCCACATGCTTCGTCATCGGAAAGTTATCATATGCCTTTATCTGCTTTATCTCATACCCATTGCTCCTGAAGCTGTCAAGGTTGATGCATAGTGTCTTTGGATTACAGCTGACATAGACTATCTCGTCTATGCCGTATCTGCATAGCATCGCCACGGCCTTGTCGTGTATGCCTACGCGCGGCGGATCGACGACGATCACATCCGGCTTGACCGGGATCTCGTCGAGCTTTTCCTTTACATCGCCGCAGATATAATGGCAGTTTCCGATTCCGTTGAGCTCGGTGTTGGACCTCGCCGCAGTGATCGAGTCCTCAACGATATCAATGCCGTAGACCTCCTTTGCCTTCGACGCCATAAGCTGCGAGATAGTCCCCGTTCCGCAGTACAGGTCGTAGACCGTCTTGCCCGACACATCCGGCACCACCTCGAGTACATCGCTGTACAGCCTCTCGACCGCGTCTATATTAGTCTGGAAGAATGCGAACGCCTTGACCTTGAATCTGAGGCCAAGTATCTCCTCGTTATAGTAATCGCGTCCGTACAGCAGCTTGTGGCTCTCGTCTATTACCGCGTCCGCCACACTGTCGTTGAAGGTCCTCAGGATCCCCACGATTCTCATGCTCTCATCCGCAGAAATGCCCTTCGCCTTTTCCTCATCTGACCTCAGATCGAGTCCCAGCAGCAGCTCGCGGAATCCCTCTTCATCGAAGCCCGGCTCGCTCGAGGTCACGATATTTATAAGAAGCTCGTTCGTCCTGACGCCGCAGCGGACCACAAGATTACGGAGCAGCCCGAGATGCGTCTTACGGTGATACGGCACATAGCCATTTTTGCGGCAAAAATCCAGTACGGCTCTCAGCACGATGTTGAACGACGGCGGCACCAGCTGGCACTCGTCGGTCGTGATAATAGACATGAAACGGCCCTTGTAATGCATGCCGAGTTCAAGCTCGCCGCCTTTTTCGAGATCGCCGAATGTGTATTCCATCTTGTTGCGGTATCTTCCCGTGCAGATAGCCGGCTCCATGCCGAGATAGACGTCCTGGTCGATGTCGTGCTTGTCCAGCAGCCTCCTGACTGCCTTGTCCTTTGCTGCCAGCTGCTCCTCATATGGCGTTCCCTGATAGATACATCCCCCGCAGTGCTCGCACGCCGGGCAGAGCCTTTCTGTATATTCTGTGATCACAGATCTCATATCATTGTCATTCATCAATCGTTTTCTCCATCCGGGCTGCCGTAGTATTTGGTATAGAATTCTCTCTTATACTCGAGGAACCTGTCTTCCTCAATGGATTCCCTGATTCCCTCGACGGTCTTCGCGAGGAACCTCAGATTGTGCTCGGAGAGCAGCATATTGGAGAGGTTCTCGCCCTCCTTGAAGAGGTGCCTCAGATAAGCTCTGCTGTAGTGCCTGCAGGTGTAGCAATCGCACTCGGGATCGAGCGGAGTATAATCCCTCTCGAATCTCGCGTTCTTGATGCTTATCCTCCCCTGGCTGGTCATAGCCATGCCGTGCCTTGCTATCCTCGTCGGTTCCACGCAGTCGAACATATCGACCCCGCGCTGCACAGCCTCGAAGATATAATCCGGCGTTCCTATACCCATGACATAGCGCGGCTTGTCCTCAGGCAGCAGGTCCGGCGCGTACTCGAGCACGCCTATATATTGCTCCTTGCTCTCGCCGACCGAAATGCCGCCTATCGCATAACCAGGCAGATCAAACTCGACTATCTCTCTCGCGCTCTTTTCACGAAGATCTCTGAAGAAGCCGCCCTGCATTATGCCGAACAGAGCCTGCTTTTCCGTATTCTTATGCGCCTTGACGCATCTTTCGAGCCACCTCGTGGTCATAGCCTGCGAATGCTCGATATAGCGCCTGTCTGCGTCCTTAGGCGCGCATTCGTCGAACGCCATCATAATGTCCGAGCCGAGATCCGTCTGCACGGCGATCGATTTTTCCGGAGTCAGCATATGTCTGCTGCCGTCGATGTGCGACCTGAACTCTACGCCCTCCTCGCTGATCCTGTTCATCGCGCCGAGGCTGAACACCTGATACCCGCCGCTGTCGGTGAGTATCGGTCTGTTCCAGTTCATGAATCTGTGCAGCCCCCCGGCCTCTCTCACGATGTCGCTGCCCGGCCTCAGATAGAGATGGTAGGTGTTGCCGAGTATTATCTGCGCGCCCGTCCTCTCGACATCCTCAGGCTTCATGGCCTTGACGGTCGCCTGTGTTCCCACCGGCATGAATACCGGGGTCTCTATCGTCCCGTGCGGTGTGGTGATGCGCCCTCGCCTCGCGCCGGTCTTCGCATCCCTGTGCAGTAATTCATATGTAAGCGCCTTGCTCATAAATTCTCCTTTACTGTATCAGCATCGCGTCGCCGTAGCTGAAAAATCTGTATCTCTCCTCGACAGCCGTCCTGTATGCCTTCAGTATCTCGTCTCTGTCGTAAAGCGCGGAAACGAGCATGATGAGAGTCGATTTAGGCAGATGAAAATTCGTGATCAGCGCATCGACGATTTTGAACTCGTAGCCCGGATAGATGAATATGCCGGTCGAGGTGTGTCCTGATCTCACGCGGAAATGTCTTTGCTGCCTGCCTCGGCTGTCACTGCTGCCGCCGGTGCTGTTTTGCTCTTTGTTAGCGCCCTTGCCCTTGAACGGCTGCATCGGCATGCCGGCCATGCTCTCGAGCGTCCTCGTCGAGGTCGTACCTACAGAAATGATCCTGCCGCCTTCTTCTATAGTGCGGTTTATAATAGCAGCATTCTCTTCATCTATAGAGCATTCCTCAAAATGCATTTTATGCTCCTCGACCACATCGACCTTGACAGGCCTGAAGGTGCCGATCCCTACATGAAGCGTCACATAAGCGATGCGGACTCCCTTTTCCTCAGCTTTTTTAAGCAGCTCCTTGGTAAAATGCAGTCCGGCCGTCGGCGCCGCGACCGAGCCGTCGATGCGGCTGTATACGGTCTGGTACATTTCCTTGTCACTGTCCTCGGCCGGCCTCGATATATACGGCGGCAGTGGCATCGAGCCTATCTCCTCGAGGCGCTCCATGAATATGCCGTCATATTCGAATTCTACGAGCCTCGTGGCATTCGCCTCGTCGTGTATGCCCTTGATATGAGCCTTAAAGCTGCTCTCTATCCCGTTTACAAGAGTATAGCCGCATTCAGGCATCTCGCTTCCGGCCGGTACGGTATCTGTTCTCCCTGCCAGTATGACCGTGTCGCCCTCATGCAGCCGCGTGCCCGGCTTGACCAGGCATTCCCCGCTGTCGCCTTCGATGCGCTGGATCAGAAGCAGCTCTATATGAGCTCCCGTACCTTCCTTGATCCCGTACATCCTCGCCGGAATGACCCTCGAATCGTTCAGCACCTGGCAGTCGCCCGGGTTTACATAATCAAGTATATCGTAAAAATGCTTATGC
>JAFRGH010000058.1 GCA_017433945.1 Mogibacterium sp.
AAGCAGTTGTGAATGCAGACCTGGGAGATGTGGTTAAACTGCTCAAAGCGTTACTGCTTCCGATAGGAGAGAGTCTAAGCGGAAATATCTACTATTCCGCGAACTGGAATCATGAATCTCTACTCTGGCAGGCAATCCATGTAAAAGAAAACTGAATACGAAGGAGTCGGGGCTAGGCGACGGGATAACGTTAATTGACACAAACGCTGTAGCCCTTGAAAAATGCGCATTTGATGAGATAAAATCATGCAAAACGGGAAAAGCAGAGGAGCAAAAAGGTGAAAAGAATACTGTTTGTCTGCCACGGCAATATATGCAGATTGCCGATGGGGGAGTTTGTGCTTAAGGATAGGGTTCAAACGCGTGGTCTGTCTGATCTGTACGAGATCGCTTCGGCTGCGACAAGCCGTGAGGAGATAGGCAATCCGGTATACCCGCCGGCACGCGCCAAACTGGCGGAGCACGGCATTTCGTGCGGCGGTCATCATGCCCGCCAGATCACGCGCGCTGATTATGACCATTTCGACATGATAATCTGCATGGACAGCAACAATATACGCAACACCATGCGCATAACAGGCGGCGATCCGGACGGTAAAATAAGCCTGCTCCTCGATCATACGCCGAGGACCGGCCAATCCGTTGCCGACCCGTGGTACACGGGCGACTTTGAAGCGACATGGCGAGACGTAAGTGAGGGCTGCGAGGCCCTGCTTGCAGAAATATTATAGTTGCTGCAATATAGATACTGAAATACAAGATCTGCAGTTATAGATACTGCATTACAAATTCACGGGCAGCCAGATACGTGTAACGTGATCAACTCGCGTTTCCGTCATCGGACTGCCCGTGCTTAATATCTACTGCATACTGCCTGATAGCCGGTGCCCGCTATCAATACAACTAAGCCGCTATCTATGGCATGCTCATTCGATACGTATATTCAGCTTTTATTTTGTAAAGCCCTGTCTCAGCAGCTCGGCGTTCTTTTCGAACTCTTCCTCTTTTGCCTGTCTGTTCAGCTCAGCCTGTTTCTCGATAGCCTTGTCTGCTTCTGCAGCTACAGCCTTTGCATCGAAACGCGCTACTACGGAATTAAGAGCAGTCAGCTTAGCGTTCAGCTCGTCCTCGGATTCTTCAGCTGCAAGAGCAATGAGCGCGACCATTCCGTCGTCCAGCTTGTCTGCGATCTGCGCAAGCATAGTCAATCCGTACGCGGCATCATCAGTATCCTTGGTCATGCCGATCAGCGCGCCTGTTGCTCCGCCGAGGAGTACGCCGAGAGGCCCGCCGAAGATGCCGAGGACCATACCTATCAGGCTGCCCCTGTCAGTGTCATCCTGTGTATGGATGCCGGTATCAAATGCGTCAAGCACGGTGCATTTATCATTCTCTTTCTTGACAAGTGATGCCGCGGAAACAACGTATTTTTCTCCGCCTGCTGCATGTCTCAGCTGTGTAATAGCCTGATAGCCTTCGCTTTCCTGCTGAAATACTGCTACAACTACATTTGTCGCTACATTGTTTTTATCCATTACAACGCTCCCTTCATTTTACATGGATATCCGAATGGCACAGATCCGCAAGCAGTCAGATCTGATGCCGCTGTTTTCATTTTACCACATAACTCCTTGATATGTCTTCCCACAGGTAATATACTACACAAGTTAGTAAATTTTTTACCCAAAAGCTTTATTCCGGAAGCTTTATGTGCTGCCCGGGATATCCGTAAAACGATACGCATGACTAAATCTCACGTAACTCTTATGACCGAAGGCCGTCCGGTCAGGCTGATAGTGTCCTTCGCGCTGCCGCTGATGTTCGGCAATATATTTCAGCAATTATATTCTGTTGTCGACAGCATGATCGTCGGCAAAAATCTCGGTGTGGCTGCTCTCGCTGCTCTCGGCGCATCCTCGTGGCCCCTCTGGATCATCGTAGGCATGCTCATGGGGCTTGCCCAGGGTATATCGATACTTCTTGCCAGGTCATTCGGGAAAGGTGATGAAGAGGAGCTGAAACATGGCTTCGGCAACGCGATAGTCATATCTATAGCATTCGCGGCTGTTCTCATGATCGCGGGACTGGTTTCCGCGCCGGCTGTGCTGGCTCTGCTTGACACCCCGGACAAGCTGATACCATATGCCCTTAAATACCTGCGCATTTCGTATATCGGTATTCCGGTGATAATGGCTTATAATCTGCTGTCCTCGGCTCTCAGGGCTCTCGGCGACAGCAGGACGCCGTTGTACGCCATGATAGGCGCGTCTGTCGTCAACATCGTTCTCGATCTTCTTTTCGTATGTGTATTCAGGATGGGAATAGGCGGAGCGGCGTGGGCGACGGTTATCGCGCAGGCTTTTTCGGCCTTTGTCTGTCTGCGGATAGTCCTGCTCACCAGCCAGCTGCACATAAGAGCAGGCGACCTTGCGCCTGATCTAAGGCTGGCGCGGGACATGATCGTACTCAGCACGCCTATGATACTGCAGAATTTTCTCATAGCGGGCGGCGGCATGATCGTGCAGTCGGTGGCGAACAAATTCAGTGTCAGCTTTATCGCAGGCTTCACGGCGGGTGCGAAAATGCACGGAGTGCTCGAGATAGCGACCTCGTCGTTCGGTTTCGCGATGACGACATATGTAGCGCAGAATCTCGGCGCCGGGCGATTCGACAGGATACATTCCGGCGTCCGCTCGGCTGTCTGGGCAGCCGTCGCGACAGCCTGCGCCATTGCCGCTGTAATGCTGCTGCTCGGCCGCAGCATAATTCACGGATTTGTATCGGGAACAGCTGAGGAAATAGAATCGACAGTAGATGTCGCGTACAGATATCTTGCGATCATGTGCGTATGCCTGCCTGTACTGTATCTGCTGTATGTGTTCCGCTCATCCACGCAGGGGCTCGGAAACACATTTCTGCCGATGGTCTCTGCGGTGGCGGAGCTCGTAATGCGGACAGGCTCCGCGCTGATACTCACGCGCCTTATCGGTGAGACAGGCCTTTTCATAGCGGAAGTCGCGGCATGGGGCGGCGCCCTCGCGGTTCTGATATGCAGTTATTTCTACACAGTACGCAAGGTCGAACGAATGTATTTGCCGCAAAATGCGGGAAGCGGCGAAAGGGAGGTGCGCTATGCCGGGATGGCTGAATGACGCGGTGTTTTACGAAATTTATCCGCAGTCCTTCAAGGATTCCAACGGCGACGGGATAGGAGATTTCGCCGGGATAGAGGAAAAGCTTGATTATCTTGAGGAGCTCGGAGTCAACGCCATATGGATGAATCCATGCTATGAATCTTCGTTTTACGATGCGGGCTATGATGTGAAGGATCACTGTAAAACAGCGCCGCGCTACGGCAGCAACGATGAGCTGCGCAGGCTTTTCGGCGCCGTCCACGCGCGCGGCATACATATCCTGCTCGATCTCGTGCCGGGGCATACAGCGATAGATCATCCATGGTTCATAGAGTCGTGCAAGGATGAAATAAATGAATATACTGACCGCTACATCTGGCGGAGCGGCGGACCGTGGGGACCGCAGTACAAGGGCACTGCAGGCTTCCTCTGCGGCATTTCAGAGAGGCCCGGCGCTGTTGCGGTCAACTGTTTCTCTACGCAGCCGGCGCTCAATTACGGCTTTGGCAGAGTGACCGAGGACTGGCAGTTCAGCGCCGATTCGCCTGAAGCCGAGGCGACGCGCCTTGCGATGCAGGATATCATGAGCTTCTGGCTCGATCTCGGATGCGACGGGTTCAGGGTAGATATGGCGGGCAGCCTCGTCAAGGAGGACGAGGGAAGGCGATGCACCGCGAGACTCTGGCAAAAGGTCAGAGCATTTCTCGATGACAAATACCCTGAGGCTGCGATCATTTCTGAGTGGGGTGATCCGCTTGAAGCTCTTGAGGCCGGATTTCACATGGACTTCCTGCTGCACGGCGGACCGACCCATTACATGGATCTCTTCCGGACAGATCCGTATTTCTCAGCCGGCGGCAGCGGCGATCTGAGCGAATTTGTTGATTACTACAGCAAGGCGTATGCTGAGACTCACGACAAGGGCCTGATATGCATACCCTCGGGAAACCATGATATGGCCAGGATGAGGGAGACGCTTGCTCCGGACGAGATGAAGCTTGCCTTCGCTTTCCTGCTGATGATGCCGGGATGCCCGTTCATCTATTACGGGGATGAGATCGGACTGCCGTATATGCACGGGCTCAAAAGCAAGGAGGGAGGCTATGAAAGGACGGGCTCGCGCACTCCTATGCAGTGGGACAGGAGCGTGAACGCGGGATTTTCAACTGCGCCTGCGAGTGAGCTTTATCTGCCTGTGAATACAGATGAGTGTACGCCTGATGTTCAGACGCAGATGAGCGAGCCGGATTCTCTGTGGGCGCATGTCAGGGATATGATAGGATTCCGCAGAGAGCACAGCGCTCTTGCGAGCGGCGCGGGATTCAGATTCCTGAGTGACGGCAGGGGCTGCCCGCTGGTATTCGAGCGATACGATGACGCAGAGCACCTGATCATCGCCTTCAACCCGTCAGCTGAGGTATGCGAATACCTGATTTCCGCAGAGGCTGCAGCTGAGTTGATTCTCTCGTATAATGGGACCGCCAAAACAGCAGACAGGACAATATCCCTGCCGCCCGGCAGCTACGCGGTCCTGTCGCTGAGCTTATAGTATTGTGAAATACTGGTTCCACCGAATGCGCGGTGCTTTTGTCAGTTTTTTTTCACGGCAGCTTCCGGCTCTTTATCCCAGTATGACTCCGATGTTATCTTGAGCAGGCACTGCCCGGAAAAGATATTGGTGGCTGTTACAATAAAATCCAGTATGGTTGTAAGCGACAGTATAACGGCTATACTTGCCTCCGGCAGTCCCAGCTGAGCAAACAGTATCATAAAGCTTGCGCTCATGCCTCCCGGAACAGGCGGGGCTGCTGCCGACAGCACGATGCACATGAAGAGCGCCGTAATTATCCATGTTACGGATGCGTCTGTGTGTTCTGACTCCGCAGTGCAGATGGCCGAAAACCAGAACAGCACAGCAACACCAGGCTTATACAGGATCTGACCGAACGGCACTCCGAAATTTGCAAGCCGCTTGTTGACTCCGAGCTTGTCTATGCAGGTTTGCAGATTGTCCGAAAACGCCGCGGACGATGACGCGGTGGTGATCGCTATGATAAATGTAGACAAAGCAGCTTTCCACAGCTTTGCAGGGCTGAGTCTGCATCGCAAACAGGTAAAAGCAGTATGCAGGATGAGCAGCAGAGCACAGCCGGCCGCCGACGCAAGGAAGAATTTGCCTCCCGATGCAAGGCTGCCGAAATCGCTCGAGGATATTATTGTGAGAAGGCTTCCGAACACAAATGCCGGAACAAGACTGCTGATCACGTTCATGATGCCGTTGACAATGAATCCAAGCTGCTCTGTCACATCGGCGATCGCCTGAGTGTTTTTGCCGATGTTGAGCATCGTTATGCCCACAATCACAGCGACAAAGAGTATCTGCAGAGTATTGCCCCGTGAAAACGGTGTGAACAGATTGAACGGGATTATATCAAGCACCATCTGATAGAGCGATGAGAAATCACCCTCGGTCTTTCCTCCGCTGTAGTTCAGCTTAAACAGCAGCATAGACGAAAGCGCCACTGCGGCGGTCATGATCACCAGAAAAAGCCCTTCGTTCCTGCTGAGGCGCTTTCCCACCTCACTGAATGTAGCTGCGTCGCCTATACTGTATATGCCCCAGATCACGGCAAGGAAAATCATCGGTCCGGCTACTGCATTGAGAAAACCCAGAAAAGTTATGATCAGAGGCGCGATGATCCCGTCTTGTATCAGCAGTCCTGTTTCAGCAGGCAAAAGCCTGATCGCAAAGCCGCAGAGAACTGCCGCCGCGATCGCGATGATAAGCTTCATCCACTCCGGCATCTTCCGTCTGTCCGTTGTGAACAGGATCTCGTTTGCTCCTCGCCTGTACCGCCATCTCGGGAGCTTACCCATCTGATTCAGTGCTCTCCTGATAAACGCGTCCTCATCAGAAGAAGAATAGCTGTCTGTGTACGGTTCGGCTTCCTCGCCCGGCACGGTGATCCGTATCCTGTTTCTGGCGAAAAAGCTGCCGGTGTCCATTATGAACTCCGCTTCAGATCCGAACAGATTCTGATAGCCTAACAGCAGCTCTTCCATACTGAAGGTGATGCCGAGGATTTCCTTTGATCCGCAGCCCTTCCTCTCAAGAAATGCTCTGGCATCCTCGCAGGCTTTATTGATGTTTTCATTGGTAAGCTTTTCTCTCATACCGTCCTCACCCTGATTTATTATTTTCAGTCTGTATGCTTTGCGCTTGCTCACAGGCACTGCCAGGCAATGTCCGGCAAACGAATTCTCTTTGTAATTTTACATATAGCAAAATGAACGCGCAACTCCCGCTGGCTGAATTGTAATGGAAAACAAAAAAGAACTGACATGCGGAAGCATATATAGAAAAAGTCGAAAAACTGCATTATAATTGTATAACAATCAGGAAAAAGGCGGTCTGTTATATAGATGATCTCATATATAGGTGGTTTGCTATGAATAAAAGTGCTATGAATAAAACAATCCTAAGAACATTATCCATATTGTGCGCGGTGATTCTTTGCTGCGCGTCGGCAGTAGGCGCCTACGGAGCCGATACAGACTCCTCGGGGCCGGATATCGCTCTCCCCGTCGGGACTGTAAGCTATGTCGAAGCGGACGGCGTCTCTGTCAGGCAGGCATTTGCTGCGTTTGTCAATTCGAGAATAACGACACTCAGAGAGGGAGGCGTCCACGGAGGCTGGTATGCTGTCAAAGATTCTGTGACCATCAATGAAAGGATCAGGATCTCGGGCAATGTCAATCTGATACTTTGCGACGGGGGCAGTCTTGACGCGCCTAAAGGCATCACATCCACACAGGGAAACAACCTGACGATCTGGCAGCAGCAGGGAGGCAGCGGCAAGCTGACAGCCGGAACCGCATCGCCAAACAATGCGGCGATAGGCGGTACCGGAAACAACTCGGGCAGGATAACTATCAACGGCGGACATATCACGGCCGCGGGATCGGCGCATAGCCCGGCGATAGGAGGAGGCTGGGGCGGATCCGAAAGAAGATTATTAGGTGGCGGCTGTGATGTAGTTATCAACGGCGGTACCGTAAAAGCGTCCGTCTCCGGCAGCAGTGACGCAGCGGCTATAGGCTCGGCATATTACGGCGTGTACTGCTATATTGCCATCAATGGCGGAAATGTATCGGCAACGGCAGGGTCAAACGACAACGCCCGCGGAGCAGCTATCGGCAGCGGATCCCTTGCGAAAGGAGCTGATATCCGTATCAGCGGAGGAAATATTACAGTGACATCGAGGAAAGGCGCCGGTATCGGCAGCGGATCCGACGCGAATGTAGTTGCTGTCAGTATCACCGGAGGAAACATTACAGCGACATCAGGGAAAGGCGCCGGCATCGGCGGCGGAGTGAACTCGGATCATGTCAATGTCGAGATCAGCGGAGGAAAGATAGACGCTAAGAGCCTTTTCCCGGGAAGGTCCGGAGGCATCGGCGCGGGCTGGTACAATTACTATGGTGAAGGCTCGGGCTATGATACTATCAGCACAACACTGAGCTATAACGATGAGACAAAAGATTCGATCAGCATCACCGCCAGCAAATACAAGGGGCTGGTCAGACTGGAGAACAGCTTCCTGGATAAGAGAAGCGGAGATAAGTACGGCCCGGTCGAGTCGGTATGGCCTCCGGAGAGTCTGGACGGCACCATCCTCGTCGCAACGGATGAAGCGGACGATCTGCACGACTGGACTTACGACAGCGATCAGCTGACGGCATCTTACGCTGCGCTGCCGGCGAAGGTGGTGACGCGCAGCGCGAAAACTCAGACCATAAAATGGGATACGGTCGTGAACGCTGACTCTTACGATGTATACACATCTCAGTGCGGCAAGAATAATAAAATGAAGCTCGTGAGAACTGTTGCTGCAAACGAGGCTTTATCATACAAGCTGACCGGACTCAAAAAAGGCAGATATTATAAATCCAAAGTCATCGCCTGTATGACATCCGACAGCGGGCAAAAGAAGCCGATAGCTGAATCGGCCGTCATTTACTCATCCACAACGGGCGGCAAGTATACAGATGTTAAGAGCGTAAAGCTCAATAAGACCGGGCTGAAGCTGTTTGAAGGCAGGACTGTCAGGCTCAAGGCATCAGCAGTCAGCCTGGACAGGAATAAAAAGATCAAAAAATACAGGGGTATTCGCTTTGCGTCCGCTGACCCGGCCATCGCGTCCGTCGACAGCAGGACCGGAGTGATCACAGGCAAAGCGCCGGGCGCGACAAGGATATATGCCTACGCGCAGAACGGAGTCAGAAAAACAGCGGAAGTAACAATACAATAGATATTAAATCTGCGTGGAGAATGGGAAGTGAAGAGAAAGACAGCGAAGGAGATATTGGCGGAATCGTTTCGGGAGCTCGCGGAGACCAGGAATGTCGACAGGATCACGGCGAAGGATATCACTGAAAACTGCGGTTATTCATCTGCTACTTTTTACCGTCAGTTCAAAGATAAGTATGACCTTATCGCCTGGGAGTATTCTCGAAATCTGCCAGGGATAAT
>JAFRGH010000059.1 GCA_017433945.1 Mogibacterium sp.
CCGTTTGTTTATATTTGCATATATCCTGCAGTCAGTCGATGATCCCGCCGCCGACCACGTATTCGCCGTCATATACCACAACAGACTGTCCCCGTGGCATGGCTCTCTGCGGCTCATCGAATTCGATCCTGACACGATCCGGTCCGAGTGGAATAATCCTTGCCGGCGCTTCGTGATGTCTGTATCTGATCCTCGCCGAAGCTCTTATATCCGAGGCAGGCACATCCATAGCGATCCAGTTGAATTCGGATGCGGTCAGCTCGCGCTTGAACAGATCTTCGTTGTCGCCAAGTATGACCCTGTTGTTCGGGACGTCCAGCGCGCAGACATAGGCCGGCTTTTTGAGAGCGAGTCCGAGACCCTTGCGCTGGCCGATAGTATATTTGATGATGCCCTTATGCTCGCCCATCACATTTCCGGCCGCATCGACAAAATCGCCGTTCGGATATTCGTGCCCGGTATAGCCCCTGATAAAAGAGGCATAGTCGCCGCCCGGCACAAAGCAGATATCCTGGCTCTCCTTTTTCTTCGCAGTCACAAGACCGAGTGAAGCAGCGATCTCACGCACCTCGGATTTTTCCAGCGCGCCAAGAGGGAAGAGTGTTCGTGAAAGCTGTTCCTGCGTCAGGTCGCAGAGGAAATAGCTCTGGTCCTTGCCGGGATCGATCCCTTTTCGCAGCAAAAATCTGCCTGATCCGCGGTCGCGCTCTATACGCGCATAGTGACCGGTCGCGATGCTGAGGGGCGGCGCATCCGCGGTCAGATCACCCGCCAGCAGGTCCCTCGCGCTGAGCCGGTACAGCGCATCGAATTTAAGATATTTATTGCAGGCAATGCATGGATTCGGTGTGGCCCCGTGTTCATAGGCGTCAACAAAACGATCTATGACCTCACGTCTGAATTCCTTACGCATATCGTAGACAATGTAAGAGATGCCCAGCCTGTTCGCCACCGCGCATGCATCCTCGATACTGCTCAGGCTGCAGCATGTCTTGCTGTTATCAAGACCTATAGTCTCATTATCATATAATCTCATGGTAGCGCCGGTCGTATCATAACCTGCCTCGCGGACAAGATAGGCCGCAACACTCGAATCAACACCGCCGCTCATACCAACCAAAGCCAGCTTTACCATTATAATTCCTCATCAGATCAGGCACTCCGGGCCAATAATAGCCAATCGTTAACGCAAAAACGCCGATTTTGCGAAATATACGTTACCGGTTCAGCGTCCGGACTGAATACCTTGAATACAATCAAAAATATTATAGCATCAAATGCTCCAAATAGCTGAAAATCTGTTATAATAATTTGCCATAAAAGCTGATAGGAGGAAATCTGACAAATGCTCAGCATCAGAGTGATATGCGTCGGCAAGCTCAAGGAGAAATACTGGGAATCTGCATGCGGCGAGTACCTCAAGAGGCTTGGAGGCTACTGCAGCCCGGCGGTCGTGGAAATCAAAGAATCCAGGCTGCCTGCGAACGCATCCTCAGCGGATGAGCAGAATGTAATGGAAAAGGAAGGCCGGGACATACTTGCTAAGATCGAGCAGGGAGACTATGTGATCGCGATGGATATACAGGGCAGGGAACTGGATTCGCCGGGCATTGCCAGGCGCATCTCGGAGATAGCCTTTGATCATTCGCGCATAGACTTTATAATAGGGGGAAGCCTGGGCCTGTCTGATGAGGTCAAAAGGAGAGCTGACATGAAGCTCAGCTTCGGCAGAATAACCTTGCCGCACCAGCTCGCGAGAGTCGTGCTGCTTGAACAGATATACAGAGCGTTCAAGATAAACGCGGGAGAGACCTATCACAAGTAAAAAAGGAGAATAATAAAATGGCAAACAAATACAGCAAGAGCAACAATTCATCAAAAGCATCTGAACAGAAGACAATGGAATATTACGAGGAGCGCCGCAAAAAGCTCAACAAGAGCGCAAAGGTCATCGCGCTGATCCTGGTAGCATCGATGGTGGTATTCTACGTGATCTCCGCCGGCCTCTTCTTCATGAATTAGTGAAAATGTTTAGTAGTATACGTTTGGATTGACAGCCGGTACCTTAGCTGCAATTCAGCATGAAAAAACGCGGCAAACCCTTGCAAATCTTGACCCGGACCGCTGTATAGACCACGGTTCGATTGTATTTCGCGCACTCATTGTGAAAAAATTTTCAATCTTGTAGCCTTTGAAATTACTTGTTTCAAAGGCCAATTTTTTTGTCAATAATTTGTTTTGTTTGAAGTGCATACATTTGGAGTTTATAATTAAGCTGTATAGGTTTTCGGTAATGTAAGAGGTTTATTCACAAACAGGAGGTGCCTATGGAATTACAGATTCAAGACCTTGTATCCTCTATCCGTAAAGAGGGGATAGAGGCAGCAAACGCAGAAGCTGAATCCATTGTTGCAGACGCAAAGAGCAAAGCCGAGTCTATCGTATCAAACGCGAAGGCGGAAGCCCAGCAGATCAAAGACGCATCCGAGAAGGAGATCGCTATTCTCAGGGAGAGCGCCGCGGTCAGTGCTGAGCAGGCTAAGAGGGATGCCGTGCTGGCATTCAAATCAGAGATCCAGGGCGAATTCGAAAAGATCCTTGCGGCGGGTGTCCGTAAAGAGCTCAAAGGTGAAACGCTGGGCAAACTGATACGTGCAGCTGTAGCAGGTGAGGATGTTTCAGCTTACGCTGCTGAGGTATCCGAGGTCAGCGACGCTCTCAAGGCAGAGCTGGCGCAGGAGATCAAAAACGGACTGGAGATCAGACCTGCAAAGAATGTACAGAGTGGATTCCGCCTTGCAGCCAAGGATGGATCCGGATTTTTTGATTGTTCAGATGATGGGATCATGGAGATGCTGATGCCATACTTCAGAAATCTGGACTTCCAGTAAAGAAGGAGGCGCAGTATGGCTTCATATTATTATCTGATAGCAAGCCTGCCTGAGCTTAAAGCAGACGGAGAGATGCCGATAACATACGACGAATTTCTGAGCTGCTGCCAGTCAAATGTGAGTGATTCAACTTATCAGCTGCTGGAAGATCTCAGCCTTTCTTCCACCGAAGGGCCTCTCGTCTCCGAATGGTCTCAGTTCTACGGAATGCTGACTAAGGAGCTCAACTATCAGAGAAGCATGAATCTCGGCAAGAGCTATTCATCCTCATATGAAAAGGACGGCTTCATCAGCTCGGTCGTGAACTCCGCTCTATCGGCGAAGAACCCGCTCGAAGCTGAAAAGTTACTGCTTGAATATGAGTTTGAGAATCTTGACTCACTGGTTGGACTGCATATGTTTGACGACTATGTGCTGTTCGGTTATGCGATCAAATTGAAACTGCTTGAACGTCTGAACAGCTTCGAGCAGTCGAAAGGTAAGGCTGAATTCCGGACCCTGTTCGAGGGTATACAGCAGCGTGTATACAGCTTGTAGCCGAGCAGGGGAATTAACAGGAGTGTTATATGAAAACAGAAACAGGATATGTAGCCGGAGTCAACGGTAACCTTATCAAGGTTGATTTCGAGGGCTCCGTTCGAAAGAATGAAGTCGGTTACATCCTCGTTGACGATAAACGCCTTAAAGGAGAGGTAATCCGTATCAACAACGGGGAAGTAAGTATGCAGATCTACGAGATGACGAACGGCATCAAGGTCGGCGATCCGGTAGAATTCACCGGAGAGCTGATGAGCGTAGATCTGGGTCCGGGACTGCTGACACAGGTTTTCGACGGCCTGCAGAACCCGCTGCCTGCTCTGGCTGAACAGTGCGGATTCTTCCTGGACAGAGGAGTGTATCTTGACGCTATTCCTGACCGTGACTGGGAATTCACACCGGTCGCGAAGGTCGGCGACATAGTTCAGGCCGGCGACACCATAGGCACAGTGCCTGAAGGACTGTTCACGCACCGCATCATGGTTCCTTTTACCCTTAAAGGAGAGTGGACAGTAAAGTCGGTCAAAGAGGCGGGCACATACAACGTCCGTTCCACTATTGCATCTATCGAAAATGACAGAGGCGAGAAAAAAGAGCTCAGCATGATCTTCACACAGCCTATCAAGCAGGCGGTAAAATGCTATGCTGAGAGACTGCGCCCTACAGAGCCGCTGGTCACCAAGATCCGCTGTATCGACTCCTTCCTGCCTGTAGCAAAGGGCGGTACATTCTGTACCCCTGGACCTTTCGGAGCGGGCAAGACGGTACTGCAGCACATGCAGGCGAAGAACTCCGATGTAGACATCGTAATCGTAGCTGCCTGCGGAGAGCGTGCCGGCGAGGTAGTAGAGGTGCTTAAGGAATTCCCTGAACTGACAGACCCTAAGACGGGCCGTTCGCTGATGGAGAGGACCATCATCATCTGCAACACATCGTCCATGCCGGTTGCCGCCAGAGAAGCGTCATGCTATACAGCTGTAACACTGGCAGAGTACTACAGACAGATGGGACTCGACGTTCTGCTGCTTGCGGACTCGACCAGCCGCTGGGCTCAGGCGATGCGTGAGATGTCAGGACGTCTGGAGGAGATCCCTGGAGAGGACGCGTTCCCGGCTGATCTAGAAGCCCCTATCGCGGCAATCGAAGAGAGAGCCGGAAAGGTTCGTCTGCACGACGGCAGCCTCGCGTCGATCACCATCGGCGGTACGGTTTCGCCGGCCGGCGGTAACTTTGAGGAACCGGTAACACAGGCGACTCTTAAGGTAGTAGGCGCGTTCCACGGACTTGCGAGAGAGCGTTCCGACGCGCGTAAATACCCGGCTATCCACCCGGTGGATTCGTGGTCAAAATATCAGGGCGTTGTCGACATGGATATCATCGAAAGAGCCCGCAGCATACTCATCCGCAGCACTAAGGTCAACCAGATGATGAAGGTAGTCGGCGAGGAAGGAACCTCCGCAGAGGACTACATCATCTATCAAAAGGGAGAACTGCTCGATTCCGTATATCTGCAGCAGAACTCATTCGATCCTGTCGACGAGGCATGCGTGCCTGAGAGACAGCGCAGAGAGTTCGGCGTGCTCTATGACGCGATGATGAAGACATACGATCTTTCCGATAAGACAGAGATCAGAGCGTTCTTCAACCAGCTCAGGCAGGAATTCCTCGACTGGCACGGCACACTGTTCGAGAGCCCTGAGTTCCTCGAGCAGGAAAAGAAGATCACTGACTTCTACATGGCAAAGGTCATTGACTAGGAGGCCCGGTAATATGCAAAAAGTTTATACAAAAATAGAATCTATAGTCGGTAACGTCGTTACCGTACGGGCGCCGGGCGTCAAAAATGGCGACCTTGCGCTTGTGGGCGACAGTTACGCGAACGTAATCAAGCTGGACAAGGATATGGTATCCCTCCAGGTAGTCGCGGGCGCTCAGGGCGTCAGCACAACAGACCCTGTACGTTTCCTGGGAAGACCTATGATGGTATCGTTCTCAGAGCATCTGCTCGGCCGTATCTTCGACGGCGCGGGAGTGCCGAGAGACAACGGCCCTGCTCTGACAGAGAACATGATCCCTATCGGCGGTCCGTCATTCAACCCGGCGAAGCGTATCCTTCCTAACAAGATGATAAGAACCGGTATCCCGATGATCGACGTATTCAATACTCTCGTAGAGAGCCAGAAGCTGCCTATTTTCTCCATCTCCGGAGAGCCTTACAACCAGCTTCTCTCGCGTATCGCGATGCAGGCTGAGGTAGACGTCATCA
>JAFRGH010000060.1 GCA_017433945.1 Mogibacterium sp.
CGAAGTCGAGCGTAGCGAGCGGAGTCTGCAAACTCCTCGTGAGAACAGAGCGGCGGAGTAGCAGTGCACTGAACGCAGCTCATGATGATAAGCAGAGCATTTCGCTTTATGTATGGCTCTGGCTGTTTGCTGAATTGTAACATCGCACGATAAAAGATATTTGATTCCGGCAGGAAGTGCTTGACTTATAATGAACATATGATAATATATTCATATGAAAAAATGCTCATAAAATGATCCGACTTGAAAACAGGCGTGATGGAGGTGCGCGATGAGAGACAGGGAAGATTATATGCTCAAGGGTCTTAGTGAAGAGGAGCTGCTGGAGCTGGCGGATCTGTTCAAGATGTTCTCCGATTCGACCAGGATCAAGATACTCTATGACCTGTTTGACGGCGAAAAGAATGTGACCGAGATCTGTGAGGATATAGACATGAACCAGTCCGCCGTTTCACATCAGCTCAGGGCGCTCAAGACAGCCAAGCTGGTGAAAAGCAGACGTGAGGGCAAGTCCATCGTTTACGCTCTCGATGATGATCACGTTAAAACGATCATCGCTATGGGCAAGGAGCATATTGAAGAGTAGCCGCAGCATGAGATGCCGGCTCTGAATGAAGATATGCGGATAAGCTGTTGATAATAAGGAGGAAGCTTTAATGAAAAAGAAATTCAAACTGATCGATCTGGACTGCGCTAACTGTGCCGCAAAGATGGAGGATGCGATAAAGAAGATAGACGGAGTCAACGACGCGTCTGTCAGCTTTATGACTCAAAAGATGATGATCGACGCCGATGACGCTGTATTTGATCAGGTAGTGCAGGAAGCGGTCAAGTGCATCGCAAAGGTCGAGCCGGACTGCCAGGTCGTGGTGTAGGGATATGGATAAGCTGACTGATAAACAAAAAAAAGAATTAAAGAGGATAATCATCGCGCTGGTGATGTTTATCCTGCTCATGATCACTGAGCATCTGATATTGCCGCATCTCAGCATTTCGGGCGGGCCGGAGAGCGCTCCGCAGATGCCGAATATCATTGCCGGGGCCGCGATCGATATCCTGTACATTGCCGCTTATCTGATCGTAGGTCATGACGTGCTGAGAAAATGCCTGCTGGGCATCAAAAATAAGCAGCTTTTTGATGAGAGCTTTTTGATGACTGTTGCGACGTTCGGAGCGTTCGGCTGCGGTGAGCTTGAAGAAGCTGTAGCGGTAATGCTCTTCTATCAGATCGGAGAATTCTTCCAGGGATATGCGGTAGGAAGATCCAGGGGCGCGATCACTGAACTGATGAGTATCGCGCCGGACTATGCCAACAGGGAGACTGCGGACGGCAGCACAGAGGTCATAGATCCGGATGATATACAGGTAGGTGATGTTCTCGTCATCAAGCCGGGTGAAAAGATACCGACAGACGCTGTTGTAATAGAGGGCCATGGCTTCATCAATACCGCGGCTCTGACGGGCGAGTCTGTTCCGAGATCGGTCGGCGAAGGCGATCAGGTGATCTCAGGCTGCATCAACGGGGATGATCTGCTGAGGGTAGAGGCACTGAAGGAATATGATGATTCAACTGTCGTGCAGATACTCGAGATGGTGGAGACCGCCGCCTCAAAAAAATCAAAGACAGAGAATTTTATCACGAGGTTCGCGCACTACTACACTCCGGCTGTCGTCATAGCTGCTGTGGTGCTGGCGGTCGTACCGCCTCTCATATCCGGCCGTTTCACCGAGGTGTTCGGAACATGGCTGCTGAGAGCGTGCACATTCCTCGTTATATCCTGTCCGTGCGCCCTGGTCATATCGGTGCCGCTCGCGTTCTTCGGAGGCATAGGAGCCGCATCGAAAAAAGGGGTGCTCGTAAAGGGCTCCAATTATCTCGAAATGATGGCTGTGCTTGATACAGTCGTTACCGACAAGACGGGCACGCTGACTGAAGGCGTGTTCAGGGTGAGCAGCACGCTTGCCGCGCCGGGCCATGATGAAGCGGATGTAATAAAATACGCCGCGGCTGTCGAAGCCGGATCGACGCATCCTATAGGCGCTGCGATAATCGCTGCATGCAGCGACCCTTTCCCAGGGTCAGCCGTAAAGGATAATGTGAACCATGCCGGCAAGGGCGCGGAAGCGAGTGTAGACGGAGACAGGATAGCCGTCGGCACTTCAAAGCTCTTTGATGAGCTCGGGATAGAGATACCGGCTGAATCCAAAGCCTCGGGCGAAGCAGGCGGTACTCACTGCTACGTCGCGAAAAACGGAATATATATAGGCACTGTCACTGTGGCTGATATGCCAAAGGCCGAAGCGGCCCAGGCTGTAAAGGAAATGCGCGCAGAGGGCGTTCGCAGGATAGTGATGCTGACAGGCGACTCAAAGGAGACAGCTGCGGAAACGGCAGCTGCTGTAGGGATCAGCGATTACAGAGCTGAGCTGCTGCCTCAGAACAAGGTGAGAGCTGCTGAGGAGCTGCTTGCGGAGCTCGGCGGCGAAGACGAAAAGGCAAACAGGAGCCGCAGGCTCGCGTTCATAGGCGACGGGATCAATGACGCGCCGGTGCTGTCAAGGGCGGATGTCGGAATCGCTATGGGATCACTCGGTTCTGATGCGGCAATAGAGGCAGCTGATATAGTCATAATGGATGACAAGCTTTCGAGGATACCTGCAGTCATAAGGATAGCGCGTAAGACTATCGGGATCTCAAAAGCTAATATAGTATTTGCTCTTGCTGTCAAATTCGTCTGTCTGGCGCTCGGAGCTGTCGGACTTGCGAACATGTGGACGGCGGTCTTTGCCGATGTAGGCGTCGCTGTCATATGCATACTTAACTCTATGAGGATGCTGTCCGAATAGATATTGTTAATCGCGGCGAGTATCTGTATAATCTGAATAATGACATAAGATAGAGGAGGACCGGGGATTTGCTTACAACAGAAGGACTTAAAGGCCTTGGGGCCAATGTTGATGAAGGCCTGAACAGATGCATGAATAATGAGGAATTCTATCTCAAAATGGCTGAGATGGCTTTAGCTGATCCATCGTTTGAACTACTTGATGAGCTGGTTTAAAAGGGTGATCTTGAGGGAGGCTTCGAGAAGGCGCATGCTCTGAAGGGGGTTCTCAACAATGTCGCTCTCACGTCTCTCGCAGAGCCGGTGATGGAGATCACGGAGCTTCTGAGGGCGCGCACCGAGATGGATTACAGCGAAGTGCTCGGCAGGATAGACGCGGTCCTCGCAGAATACAGAGCGCTTATATAAGTAATCTGCGATCAATGACAGAGCAGTCAGCCGCCATGCGCTGATCCATCAGAGTGCGGCGCCCTGATATGTATCACGCGCCCTGAGCTCGCGGTTTATGCTGTTAAGTATTGTGCGCTTGAGGTAGCTCCACTCGGGAGAAACCAGCAGCCTGCGCGGAACATCGCCTGTCAGCCTGTGTATGCTTATTTCGGGCGGTATGATCTCGAGGCAGCTTATGACGAGATCGACATATTCATCTATAGAATCAAACGGGACATAGTCAGGCATCATCTCGTACAGCCGGGATGTCCTGACTATATTCATTAAGTGGAGCTTGATCCCGAATATTTCGCGGCTGCAGATGTGGCGAACGGAATCGAGCATCATTTCACGGGTCTCGCCGGGAAGACCGAGTATGAGATGCGTCACGACACGGATGCCGCGCGAGAGCAGGGAATCAACAGCCCTGTCATATACATCCGCGTGATAGCCTATGCCCATCATATCGGCGGTCTCGGGGTGTATGGTCTGAAGGCCCAGCTCGACCCAAATAAAATGCTTCTGATTGATCTCTTCAAGCAGATCGAGCACATCGTCACCCAGGCAGTCCGGGCGGGTGGCGATGACGATGCCGCTTATGCGCGGGTCATTCAGAGCTTCATAGTATTTGCTCCTGAGTACAGACACAGGTGCATATGTGTTGGTATGCGACTGGAAATACGCAAGATAACAGGCGTCAGGCCATTTGGCGGACAGCAGCTCTATCTGCTCCGGGATCGATGATGCGAGCTCACCTGAACCGCCGGAAGAGCAAAAAGCGCAGCCGCCGTAAGCGATGCTGCCGTCTCTGTTCGGACAGGTGAATCCTGCCTCTATGCTGAGCTTTACCGTCTTGCGCCCGAATTCTTTTTTGAGATAATCGCTGATCGAGTTGTATCTTTCACCGCCCTGCATATTCTATTTATCATCCTCCTGTGATATAATTTACAAGTTATATTTAATGAATCGCACTCAGCCGCGGCATGCTCCGGGGCGGAGACTGATCCGGCGCTGCCCGGGAGGCTTATAAGATCATATGAAAAAAGCAAACGGATGCGTATGTTCATATATGGAAAACTGCAATACCGGGCTGTTTGAGAGCGGCTCCGGGCTTTCGCTTGCGGAAACGAAGCCGCGCGTGCTGCTTCACGCCTGTTGCGGGCCGTGCTCCACCTCGTGTATCGAGAGGCTCGCGCCTGATTATGCCGTGACTGCTTACTCTTATAATCCAAACATCACGGACAGGGAAGAATACTATCTGAGGCGCGACACACTGATGCAGTTCATCAGAGCATTCAACGAGGATCATAAGGACGAGTTTGTCATAGGCTATATCGAGGGAGCCTACGAGCCGCAGAAATATATCGAAAAGGCCGAGCCTCTGCGCGACGAGCCGGAGGGTGGCAGACGCTGTGACGTCTGTTTCGCGATGAGGCTTGCGGAGACAGCGCGCATGGCAGCGGAGCTCGATATGGATTATTTCACGACTACGATGTCAGTGAGTCCTCACAAGAATTACGATAAGATCAGGACTCTCGGTATGTCGCTCCAGCAGCAGACCGGAGTGAAGTTCCTGGATGTGGACTTCAAAAAGAAAAACGGATTCGGCCGCAGTGTAGAGCTGTCGAAGCAGTACGGACTGTACAGACAGAATTTCTGCGGATGCGAATACGCCAGACAGGCGATGAAAGGGTTATCGGGGGAAAAAGAAAAGGAGAAGAACCATGAGTAAAGTTATCATTCCAAAGGACTACAGGCCTATACTCGATCCGACGGAGACTCAGAGAGCCATCAAGAAGATCAAGGACCATTTTCAGAAGGAACTGGCCCGCGCTCTTAATCTCGGCAGAGTAAGCGCACCGCTGTTCGTGTTTCCTGAGACCGGTCTGAATGATAACCTGAACGGTTATGAGAGAAGGGTGGAATTCACGATCAAGGATCTGGATGAGAGAAAGGTCGAGGTCGTGCAGTCTCTCGCCAAATGGAAGAGGATGGCGCTCGGCAGATACAATGTGCAGCCGGGAGTCGGTCTCTACACGGATATGAATGCGATACGCAGGGATGAGGAGCTTGACAATATTCATTCGATATATGTGGATCAGTGGGACTGGGAAAAGGTCATTTCGAGAGATCAGAGAAATGATGAGTTCCTCGAGCAGACTGTCAGACTGATATACAGATGCCTCAGGAATCTCGGTGATTATGTAAATGACTACTATCCTCAGATAGGCATGGATATGCCGGAGAGGATAAAGTTCATCGACTCACAGGAGCTCGAGGACAGATATCCGGATAAGACTCCTAAGGAAAGGGAGCGTATAGCAGCAAAGGAATACGGCGCGATATTCATCAAGAGGATAGGCTGCGCTCTCAGATCAGGCAAGCCGCACGACGGCAGAGCTCCTGACTACGATGACTGGGAGCTGAACGGCGATATCATACTGTGGAACAGCGTGCTCGAGGACGCCTTTGAGATCAGCTCGATGGGCATCAGAGTCGACGCGGAATCGATGCTGAAGCAGCTCGAGATCGACGGAAAGCTTGACCGCAGAGAGATGAGCTTCCACCAGGGAGTGATAAACAGTGAGCTGCCGCTGACTATAGGCGGAGGAATAGGTCAGAGCAGACTCTGCATGTATTTCCTCAAAAAGGCTCATATCGGAGAGGTCCAGGTGTCAGTATGGCCTGAGTCGATGTGTGAGGAATGCGCGGAGCACAACATTTTCCTGTTATAATATTTGTGCATGCAGTACATCAATGTCGTAATAGATAACAAGAGCAATAATACGGACGCTTTTTACACCTATGCCGCGCCTGATGAGGTCGGCATAGGTGCTAAAGTGTCCGTGCCTTTCGCAAGGCGCAAAAAGCCGGTAGACGCGTACTGCGTGGAGACCGGGGTGACGCCTGCGATAGCAGCGAGCCGCATAAAGGAGATCGTGTCGTATGATCCTGAGCGTTCTCTTAACGGGGAAATGATCAGGACGGCCGTCCGGATGCGCAGGCGTTATGGTACCAGATATATAGACGCGGTCAAGCTGTTCACGACCGGAGGCAAGCGGGAGCCAAAGAAAAAGGCCGCAGAAAAGACCGGAACGGATCCCGGGCTGACTTTGAGCAGAGAGCAGGAGGCTGCGGCAGGCAGCATCTGCGATGCCGTATCGGCGCGCAGATTTGAAGCTTTTTTGCTCAAAGGCGTTACCAACAGCGGCAAGACCGAGGTCTACATGAGAGCTGTTTCGAAGGCTCTTGAGATGGGCAGAACAGCGATCATACTGCTGCCGGAGATCGCGCTCTCGGAGCAGGTAAGGAGGAGATTCGCGGACAGATTCGGCGAAAGCATGGTAGCGACGCTGCACAGCAAGCTGACCACCTCGGCAAAGCTGGGCGAGTGGCTCAGGATAAGGCGCGGAGAGGCAAGGATCGTGGTCGGACCGAGGACCTCGGTATTTGCGCCCGTCGATAATATAGGGATCATCGTGATCGATGAAGAGCACGAGGCGACATTCAAATCAGACCATAATCCCAAATATGAGACAGTCGATATTGCGTACATGAGGGCGAGCGAGCACGGCGCAGCTCTGGTGCTTGGCAGCGCCACACCGAGCATAGTCTCATATAACAGAGCCGAAAGAGGCGTCTATAAGCTGCTCGAGATGAAGCATCGCATAGGCGGAAGCGTGATGCCTGATCTCAGGATAGTCGAGATGCGAAAAGAGGCTTTGGCCGGGAACACTTCGGTGCTCTCCAGAGAGCTCGCGTCAGAGATAGACGCAGCGGTAAACAAAAATGAACAGGTCATACTGTTTTTGAACAGAAGAGGCTTTTCGACGCAGATACTCTGCCCGGACTGCGGCTTCAGGATGACATGCGAGGACTGCGGCATAAGCCTTACCTATCACAAATCGGTGAACGCCGCTGTCTGCCATTACTGCGGACGCAAATATCCGCTTCCGGATAAATGCCCGGACTGCGGCAGCAGATTCGTCAGATATGTCGGAGCGGGAACGGAAAAGGTCGAGGAGACTGTAAAGCAGCTGTGGCCTGATGTTGTAACAGCGAGATTTGATCTTGATACTGCGGCTTCGGCTGACGACGCAGGCAGGGTGATAGAGGATTTTCAAAAGGGAAAGACCGGCATACTGGTCGGAACGCAGATACTCGCGAAGGGACTCGATTTTCGCAGCGTCGGTCTGGTCGGCATCATCAACGCGGATGTCGGACTCAACATACCCGACTACAGGTCATCCGAAAGGACATTTCAGCTGATCACGCAGGTGGCCGGGAGAGCCGGAAGGGCAAGCGGCAAAAGCCGCGTGCTGATACAGACCTACGATCCGGAGAGCGATGTCATAAAGGAAGCCGCAGCGGCAGATTACGATTCTTTTTACGAATCCGAGCTGCTTCACAGAAACATTATGAATTATCCGCCTTATTCTGATATAATCTCTGTCGGCTTCGTTTCTGAAGATCCGGATGAAGCCATGGGATACGCGAAATCGTTCAGGGACAGACTTCGCGGCCTCAGGTCGGCGCCCGATGGTGCGGTCATACTGAGACCGAGGCTTGATGAGCGCCGGACAGACGGTATGTCGAGAGCGGCTTTTTTGATAAAAGCGCCGCTCGGAAGCCGCGCCGGATACATGAACGAGTACATGGAATACCGCGACCGCATGATCGAAGCAAAGGCGGACAGCTATATAGAGATAGACGTTAATCCGTACGGGTTTACATAATGATTCAATGGGGACGGTTCGATAAAGCAGGAGTTTGAATAATGGCACTTAGAAAAATCACTGTTAAGGGCGATGAAATACTCGCCAGAAAATGCAAGCCGGTCAAGGCAATAACACCGAGGATAAGGCAGGCGTGCGAGGACATGGTCGAGACCATGCTCGCGTCTGACGGAGTAGGCATAGCCGCGCCTCAGATTGGGATAATGAAGAGGTTCTTTATCGCGATGCCTCATGTCGATTCAGATGATGAGGAGATGAGGGACAGGATCTATTATATGATCAATCCTGAGATCACATACAGAGAGGGCATCCAGGAATCAAGCGAAGGCTGTCTCTCCGTTCCGGGATATATGGGCCTTGTCGACCGACCGCAAAAGATCAGGATAAAGGCGATGGATCTCGAAGGAGAAGAGCACGAGTACGAATTCGAAGGCTTTGCAGCGACCGTATTCTGCCACGAGTACGATCATCTTGAGGGAATACTTTACACTGATATAGCTAAAGAGACGATGACTGTAGAGGAATACGCGGAGCGCCTCGAGGCTCTCAAGGAGGAGCACGCGGACGAGCAGTAAGTCAACGGATGAGTCAACGGCTCGGTACTCTGCCGGCGGATTAATTTATATTTAAGGAATGGATGTATAATTTGAATATGAAGATAGTATTCATGGGAACTCCGGATTTTGCGGCGTGTTCCCTTAAGGCATTGATAGATGCGGGCCCTGAGATCCCGCTGGTGATCACTCAGCCGGACCGTAAGGGCAACCGCAATAAGATGATACTGTCCGCTGTGAAACAGATGGCGCTTGAAAACGGTCTTGAAGTGGCTCAGCCTCACAGGATCAGAAATGATGAAGAGCTCATCGAAAGGCTCCGAGGGATCGCGCCTGATATGATCGTCGTAGCTGCTTTCGGGCAGATACTGCCGAGATCCGTGCTGGACATACCGCATCTCGGATGCATCAACGTGCACGGATCCCTGCTTCCGGAACTCAGAGGAGCATCTCCTATGCAGGCCGCGATACTGCAGGGCAAGGATGAATCTGGCGTAACCATCATGAAAATGGAGGAAGGCCTCGATACCGGTGATATGATCAGCAGGGTCAGCTGCGATATACGCGGAAAGAATATTACCGAGGTAGGCGAAATATTAGCGGAAGCAGGAGCGAAGCTCTTAATCGATACGATACCTCATATCGCTGACGGCACGGCTGTTTATGAGAAGCAGGATGAAAGCGCTTCGACTTATGCTAAAATGATAAATAAGAAGGACGGGCTGACGGATTTTACCGGAAGCGCCTTTGATATAGAATGCATGATCCGCGCGTATTATGAATGGCCGGCATGCTACAGTTATCTGGACGGGCGTCAGGTCAAGTTCTACAGGGCGGAAGCTCTGATGAACGAGGAGCCTGACGGAGAACCGGGCACGATATGTGAAACAGGAAAGGACTATTATACTATAAACTGCGGCAGAGGCAGACTCAGAGTATATGAGCAGCAGCTGCAGGGCAAAAAGCGTATGAGCGCCGGTGATTTTATGAGGGGACATAAACTCAGCATCGGCGACAGATTCCGGGGAAAGGAGGAATAAAAATGTATTTTTATTATGATTTTTCATGGATAGTGCTGATACCGGCCATGATATTCTCCATGATGTGCCAGGCCAGGATAAACAGCGCGTACAGGACCTATTCACAGGTCAGGAACAGCAGGAACATAACGGGTGGTCAGGCTGCCAGAGCGATGATGGACGCCAACGGACTTTCGAATATAGCCATCAACGTGCACGGCGGCAACTCTCTGAACAATTTTTATGACCCGAGGAACAAGAGCCTCAATCTTTCACAGGAGGTATACTCATCGCCTTCGGTTTCGTCTATGTGCATCGCCTGCCATGAGGTAGGGCACGCCATACAGGACGCGCAGCACTACGCTCCGCTGGCTCTGAGAAACGGTATAGTCCCGGTGGTCAATCTGACACAGATGATCTCGTGGCCTCTTATTATCATAGGACTTATCATGTCGTCGATGTCGCCATACGGCAGTCTGATGTTCCAGATCGGCGTACTCTGCTTTGTCGTCGTCATCGGATTCCATCTGATCACTCTGCCTGTTGAGTTCAATGCATCCAACAGAGCTCTTGAGCAGATGAGGACTCTCGGTCTCGTAAATGAAGATGATTATGTCGGATCAAGGACAGTCCTGCGGGCGGCTGCGATGACTTATGTAGCAGCGCTTGCGACAGCGGTTGCCAGCCTGCTGAGAGTTCTGGTTCTGGCAGGAGGCAATAGGAGAAACTAGTTTGAATCCTGACTGGCTGACTGTGTTTGAGGCCCTCAAAGAGGTATATACAGAGGGCGCATATTCTAATATAGCTCTGAATGAAGCTGTCTCTCATCACAAAGGATGCAGAGAGAGCTTTGTTCGCTTTTTTGCAAAAGGAACCCTGATGGATACCATCAGGCTGGACTACATAATAAACAGGCTCGCGGCAAAGGGAATAAAAGGAATAAAGAAGCGTACGCTGATAATTCTGAGGATGGGAGTGTATGCCATCGACTCTATGGAGAGCGTACCGGCTCATGCCGCGGTCAGCGAGGCTGTTTCTCTCGCAAAAAAGACTGCTCGAGGCACCGACGGATTCGTGAACGGTCTGCTCAGGACATACGTCCGTGAAATGGATTCGTTCAAGGCTGAGGACATGCCTCCGGATATCAGGTATTCGTTCCCGGCTCCGCTGGCGGAGCTGCTTGCCGAGCAGTACGGAGATGAGGCTGGATCCATAATGAAGGGCCTCAGCACGCCTCCGCCGCTGGTTCTTAGGGTAAACAGCCTGAGATGCAGCCGCGGCGAGGCGATCAGCATGCTCGAAGCGGAGGGGATCAGGGCCTATGCTGCCGAAGGATCGGAGCATGCGCTCATCGCTGAAGGAAGCGGAGCCATTTCTACGCGCCTGTACAGAGAAGGCCTCTGTTCAGTACAGAGCCTTTCGTCGATACAGGCGATCGAGGCGTTATCGCCACGCCCGGGCAGCAGGGTGCTTGACATGTGCGCGGCTCCGGGCGGCAAGTCAGCTTTTATGGCTGAACTGATGGAAGGGCAAGGCAGCATCACAGCCTGTGACATACACGAGCACAGACTGGCGCTGATCGACGCGTCAATGAGGCGGCTCGCGGCAGGAACGGAAACAGGCGGTGCCGACAGGGGAACCGGTATAGTTCATACGCGGCTTATGGACGGGACAGTGCACGATGAGAGTCTGGATGAGTCGTTCGACTATGTCCTTGCGGATGGTCCGTGCTCAGGTCTCGGCGTCATAGGCAGCAAGCCGGAGATCAAATCCAGAGCGGATATTGCGGAGTACCCTGATCTTGTGCGCACGCAGCGGGCAATACTCGAAACCGC
>JAFRGH010000061.1 GCA_017433945.1 Mogibacterium sp.
ACGGCTTTGTAAGGGCGTCGCTCGTAGTCGGAATAGGCGCTCTTGCAAGCCTTACAACAACAGGCTCTGTCTTGATAATGTGTCTTGGCATCAATCTGATATGGGATAAAAAAATAAGAGTGGCGAATATGCTCCCTATGATAGTGAGAGGTCTGCTGCTCTCATATATCCCATTCATAAAATAAAGCGTCTGTTTATAGAAACATTTGAAATTTGCCGTGCTGAAAAGGAACTGTTGAACTCCGTAGTATATGCATGAATATAATAGAAAATGGTGATAGAATATTAGAAACAACGAACAGAAGGGTAATGGGATGAGGAATAAAGCAATAACAGCACAAACAATAGCAGCAAGGAGTAAATTTCAATGCTGAAGGAACTCGCTGAAACATATCCGCAGCTCTATCTGGATCCGGATAAGAGCAGCATCGACGAATACAGAGCTGTGGTGCTGAGCGGCAAGCGCCCCGGCGGGACACGCAGCCTTGATCATTTTACGACAGATGAGAGAGACCGCCGTGAATACATAGAAACGCCTGCCGGAAAAGCGTGCGTCATAACGCTGTACAACAGGAGGGATTTTGAGGTCTTTGTCAGATGCATGATGGCAGCCAAAAAAGGCCCTCAGAATGAGATCCCTGAGACGATGGGCGCATCCACTCTGATCACATTCAACTGGCCGAGAATACATGCTCATATGGATGCCTTTATGGAGGAGCAGCGCGCGGCCGGCGTGGCTTCTCCTGACTATGATGCCGAATTCAAGCGATTCACATCGGTCAGAGCTAATATTCAGGATATGCTCATAGTCCTGTCCCACGGTCCGTATAGCAATGTCACGGCAGATCAGGTTAACCGGCTTGAAAGCATGAGCGGACGCGAGCCTATGGACGATGCAGCCTGGGATGAGGCTTCGGATACTGTCAGGAAATTTCACGAGCTGACGCATTTTGTCTGCCGCAGGCTGTATCCGGATGATATCGACGAGATCCGCGATGAGCTGATCGCCGACGCAGTCGGCATTTATGCCGCGTTCGGCGAATACTGCAAAGATATGGAAGAGCTCTTCCTCGGCATCAGCGAAGCCCGCTACACAGGCGGCAGGATAGAGAACTATGCTGCCGAAGGAACGGATATGGACGAGCTGGCGAAGCAGATTTCGGCAAGGCTCGCCGGATACGAGGCTGAGATAGCGGCATCGCCTGTTAAGGATATATACGATCTCATGATGAGACTGATGAAATACTAAAGAAAGATTGAATATGAAAGCTGCCGCCGGGTAGTGCACCTGCATCCATGTCGTTAGTCATAAGAAGACATGGAAGCCGGTGCATATTTTTTGAAGAGGAGGTTTTATAAAATGGAATGGGTTTATCTGCTTATCGCCGGAATATTCGAGGTAGGCTGGGCTGTCTCGATGAAGCTGTCCGAAGGCTTTACAAAGCTCGTACCGTCGGTGGTGACTGCTGTCGGCTCTATTGCGAGCGCGGTCTTTCTCGCTCTGGCTCTGAGGAAGCTGCCGCTTGGAACGGCTTACGCCATGTGGACCGGATTCGGAATACTCGGAACGACGATACTGGGAGCGCTGATGTTCAGGGAAACTATCAGCCTCCCTCAGGCCGGCTGCGTAATAATGATCGCGGCCGGAATAATAGGGCTGAAGCTGCTGTCATAACATCGCGCACAAAACACCAGGATATCCTTTGACAAACAGGCCGGAAATGTACTAACATTTTGAATCGGCATGTTAATAAGCATGTTAAAATAAGCATGCTGATCCACCGTTTTAAATCGGACCCGATGCAGACGGAACGGACACAGCGCCGGTCTGTACTTACAGCACAAAAAGTAAAAAGTACAGAAACAGAAAAGAAATAGAACAAGAAATTGAAAAAGAAAAAGAAAACTATGGATACTATCCGAATTAGCAAGAGTCATCATGGCTCTCATCATAAATACTGCGGCAGAGCAGCAGCTGCGATCATCCTGATGCTGATTCTTGCGCTCCTGACGGGCTGCGGCTCGGCTTCGGGAGCGGGCTCGGGCTCTCAGTCGGCAAACGAGCCTGTTACGGGCGAGAACTATTATCTTGACACGATATGCACAATATCCGTCTACGCGATGAGGGCAGATCAGAATTCGTCTGCGGATGATAATGCCGCTTCGGATGTGATAGCGGCCTCAGAGGACGAGGAAAGGGCGAACGCCGCGATCAAGGTCGCCTTTGACCTCTGTGCCGCGCTTGACAAAAAGCTGAGCCGGACGCAGGCTGCTTCAGAGATCAGCAAAGTCAACTCAGCCGGCGGCGAATGGACGGAGGCCAGCGAGGATACTCTGGAGCTGGTCAGAGCCGGTAAAAGATATTCGGAGCTGTCAGGCGGCGACTTTGACATTACCATAGGCGGAGTGACGGATCTCTGGGATTTTCATGCTGATCCTGAGGACGCTGAGCTGCCGGATGCATCTGCAGTCAGGGAAGCTGTAAAGCATGTTGATTATAATAATATTGAGATTAATGGCAATAAATTACGTATTACAGATCCGGATACGCGTATAGACCTCGGCGGAATAGCAAAAGGCTACATCGGTGACCGCATGACGGAGGTCCTGGAGGAGCAGGGCGTCACATCGGGTATCATAAACCTCGGCGGAAATGTAATATGCATCGGCGGCAAGTATACGGGCGGCAGCAATACTGTAAAGGACAATGCGGCAGCTTCAGAGAGTTCCGGGGGAGACGATACTGCCGGATATGATGACTTCGTGATTGGAGTTGAAGCGCCTTTTTCGGACAGGACAGAGATAGTCGGAAAGCTACGCGGCAGAGATAAGACCTTTGTGACTTCGGGCGTATATGAGAGAAAGATAGAGGTGGACGGCAAGCTCTATCATCACATACTCAGTACGAAAACAGGCTGCTCGGTAGATACAGACCTCGATGCTGTGACCCTCGCAGGAGACAAGGGCAAATCGATGGATCTCGACGCGCTCAGCACGATATGCCTTATAAAAGGATCGAAAGAGGCAAAGAAGCTCATCGAAAAGACGGACGGCGTAGAAGCGGTATTCATACTGCATGACGGCAGCATAGATCAGACCTCGGGAATGGAATTCGAGGCGGAATAAGGTTGTGGAGTAAGCTTATCGAGCGCAATTAACAGTGCAATTAACGAATAAAATTTATTAATAAACCTAAGAGGAGATACAGAAGGGGAGATACAGAGAGTTGAAAAACGAGCAGAATAAAGGGTATTTGATGGTACTGGCGGCAGGGGCGCTGTGGGGAACTATAGGACTCTTCGCGACTCTGCTTTCGAATTACGGCGTCGATGCGGAATCAGTGGCATTTTTCAGGCTGCTGTCGGCGACGATAATGCTCGCGCTCATACTGCTTGTCAGGGGCAGGGGCACAAGTCTGTTCCGCGTAAGCAGGAAGGGCTTCATTTCATGCATGCTTGTCGGCTTTATATCCCAGGCATTTTACAATGTCTGCTATATGAACACAATAGAGCAGGGCGGCATGGCTACCGCGGCTGTGTTCCTGTATACCTCGCCTGTCTATGTGGCGCTGATCTCAAGGATGTTTTTCCATGAGCCGCTGACTGCCAACAAGATAGCAGCCATAGCCATCAATATCGCGGGCTGCATACTGACGGTGACCGGAGGCGATTTCTCAGATATGAGGATATCGGGCTTCGGCATCATAATGGGAATACTCGCGGGATTCACTTACGCGCTGCTGCCGATACTGTCAAGGACCGGAGCAGATGCAGAGGATCCGTTCACCGCGGCGTTTTACGGGCAGGCCTTCGGAGCGCTGCTGCTCTTCTTCCTGATAAGACCGTGGAACGGCATAGGAACATCGTTTTCAATACCGATCCTGCTCGTTTTCATAGGCTTCGGCATCGTTCCTTCCGCAATGGCATATATAGTCTATTACGGCGGCATAAGCAGGATCACCGAGACATCCAGGATACCGGTGCTCGCTTCGGTTGAAACAGTCGTCGCAGCGATAATAGGCCTCCTGGTCTTCGGACAGAGACTCGGCATCATTACCATAACAGGCATCGCAATGGTGCTCGCATCCATCGCGGTGATGAACATGAAAAAAGCTTAACATAAAAACTGTCTCCGGCAGCTTGTTTGCCAGTATATATATTATATGACAACGCTGAATAATATGATAAAATTACGCTGACGGGAGGAGATATAATGAAAAACAAAAGATTATTAGGCATTGTGCTGATCCTTGCTTTGATAATTGGCATGGTGCCGGCATTCAGCATGACAGCGTTTGGCGCGGCGGATGAATCATACGGTTCAGGTACAGCAGAGGATCCGTGGAAAATCGGAAAAACGAATCCGGGGGATATGACAGCATGGGTGGCAGATGATAATACAACTCTTTACATCAGAGGCACCGGTGAAATGGCAGAGTTTAATTTAGAGCCATGGCAAAATTATACACCTTGGGAAAGATACAGGTACAATATTAAAAAAGTAGATATAGGGGAAGGCGTGACAAGCATCAGCTGCATCTCGTTCATGTGGTTCAGCAAAATTAAGCAAGTCATCATTCCTTCGAGTTTAAAAACTATAGGATGGCAGGCGTTTTATGATTGCGATCATTTATATAATGTCAATTTCCCGGAAGGTTTAGAGACTATAGAACAGAATGCATTCAAGTCTTGCGACAGGTTAACTAATATCACCTTACCTTCGAGCTTAACGAGGATAGGAGAGTATGCTTTCTATAATGATGAGAATTATGTAGTACATACTGTTTTCACCCCGGCAGCCGCCGGTAAGAAGCTCAGAATTGATTTGAATGCATTCAAATACATGGAATGGTATTATGCAAACGGTGGTACAAGACTCTATGAAAAAGATGGCACTCTTCTTCAGGACGGACAATCCCATTCCTACTATTCAAACGATGAACTCACATGGAGGGAGCTCCCTGAGAACAATGATGATATCAGCCTGACAACGTCTGATAAGGATACGACGCAGGTGCTGACAGGTCTTAAGACGAAGATCACGTCCGCAAAAGCCTTAAAGGGCAAAAAGGCGAAGATCTGGTGGCAGAATAATTCCCGTGCGGATGGTTATCAGCTTTACTACAAGGCAAAAGGCGTCAAAGCTGTCATTAAAAACATAGACGATGAAGAGACAGTGAAGAAGACAGTCAAAAAGCTCAGGGCCGGGAAGAAATACAGCTTCATGATCCGCCCGTACGTGAATGCAAAGTATGCGGACGCGGAGAATAATGCCGTATTCGATGAGACTCTGTACGGAGAGTGGTCCGAGGCAGTGAAGGTTAACGTCAAAAAATAAACGGACGGTACACAGGATGGGAGGTATTATGCATGAGCAACAGTTTTATCAGCATGTTTGATGTCATCGGGCCGGTGATGGTTGGCCCGTCAAGCTCGCACACCTCCGGCGCAGCCACGATAGCCTGGATGGCGAGACAGATTTTTACAGGCAATCCCGAAAAGGTAACATTTACGCTGTACGGCTCGTTTGCGGAGACCTACCTCGGTCACGGCACCGACAGAGCGCTGATCGGAGGCATGCTCGGATACAAATCCGATGATGTGCGCATCAGAAATGCGTATGAGCACGCGGAAGAGGCCGGCATGCAGGTCGAATTCATTGTCGATAAGGAGACCGCCGTCAGCCATCCGAACACTGTCGATATAGTGATGACCGAGGCTGATCATACGTTGCTGATACGAGGGGAATCGGTCGGCGGCGGACGCGTGCGCATCAAACGGATGAACAATATCGACGTTGATTTTACCGGCGAATACAGCACTATAATCATAAGTCATCTCGACAGGATGGGAACGGTCGCATTCATAACCACGTTCATGGCGGATCACGATATCAATATAGCCACTCTCAAGCTTTTCCGTGAGGAGAAAGGCAAAAAGGCTGTCACGGTCATAGAGACCGACGATTATATTTCCGAGGAGCTCAAGGAAATGTATCTGAAGCATAAATACATAACCAGCGTTGATCTGATCGAGATATAGGAGGGCGTCATGAACTGGGATTTTAAAAATGCAGAGGAACTGCTTCAGATCTGCAGCGAACAGGACATGCCTGTATCCGAGGTGATGATCAATCGCGAAATGCAGCTCGGCGGCGTGAGCCGTGAGGCGATAATGGAAAGGCTCGACGAGAGCCTTCGCGTCATGAATGTCGCGGTCGACAAGGCCATACTGGATCCGGTCAAATCCATGGGCGGTCTGCTCGGGGGCGAGGCTGCGAAGGTGAACGCCCTTGACGAGGCAAAGATCGTCAGCGGGCCTGTCATGCACAGGGCTATAATGAACGCCCTTGCCGTTGCGGAGACCAATGCCAGCATGGGAGTGATAGTTGCGGCGCCTACAGCTGGCTCTGCAGGAGTGCTGCCGGCGGTGCTGCTTTCGCTCTATGAGACACGCGATCTCAGTGTCGATACACTCAGAAAAGGGCTCATCAACGCGAGCGCGATAGGCTACATAATCACAAGGAACGGATCAGTATCCGGAGCCGAGGCGGGCTGTCAGGCAGAGGTAGGCTCGGCCGCAGCCATGGCCGCAAGCGCGATCGTGGAAATGACGGGCGGTACGCCTGAGCAGTGCTGCAACGCGGCATCGGTGGCCCTTTCAAATCTGCTCGGCCTTGTATGCGACCCTGTCCGCGGCCTTGTGGAGGTCCCGTGCCAGACCAGAAACGCCATGGGCGCTGCCTGTGCCTATGTTTCCGCTGAAATGGCGCTTGCTGATGTCGGGATCAATGTTCCGCTCGATGAGATGATACAGATCACATATGACGTCGGACGCACCCTGCCTGAAAGCCTGAGAGAAACGGCCAAGGGAGGCTGCGCGGTAGCCCCGTCACTGTGTAACGCCTGCAGCAGAGACGCCGCGCTCTCCAGACTAAAGGCAACTATGTAGAGATTAATAACGCCGGCATAGCATGAACTGCTGATGCCGGCGTATTGCTTTAGCTGAAACCATATAAGCAAGCCTAAGCTGCTTAGCTTAAGCGGCTTGACATAAGAGGCTTGCCGTTACCGCTGAGCGATGATGTTCTCCACCAGCTCAGCACCCTTATACAGATCGTCGAGCATTATATATTCATCAGTCGTATGCGTCTCTCTCGATCCGAAGCCTACCACTATACCCGGCAGACCGTGCTGAGCGAAGACATTGTTGTCACTGCCGCCGCGGGTCGCAATAAATTTCGGCTCGAGCCCCATGCTCCGGCAGACTGCCGCAAAAGATTTGCATACGTCCGAATCCTCCGGCGTGCAGTACGCGCGTATCTTTGCATCGCTGGTAAATGTGTAACGCGCTCCGTTCTTTGCGCATATGCTGTCGACCGTTTGCTTCAGTTCATCGAGCGCCGCGCAGGTCGCGTCGTGATCATTTCCTCTTACCTCACCTGTGCAGACACAGGATTCAGATACTATATTGGTTATGCTGCCGCCCTTGATAGTACCGATGTTCAGGGTAAGACCCTCGGCTATCCGGCCCTGCTTTGTGGCGGCGATTATTTCGGCAGCAGAAGCGATGGCGTTTATACCGGCCTCAGGCTCGAAGCCCGCGTGGGCAGGTCTGCCGGTGATCTCAAACTCAAAGCTGATGATGGACGGCGCGGCAACGGCGGCTACTCCGATGTCATCGCTGAGGTCTATGACAAATGCTTCGTTGGAAATGATCCTGCTGTAATCGAATTCGGCGCTTCCGAGTCCGTACACCTCCTCTGCGACAGGGAAGAGGATCTCGATGTCACCGTGAGGCGCACCGCTTTCGAGGGTCGAGCGGACAGCCTCCAAAATCTGAGCTACCCCGGCAGCATCGTCCGCTCCGAGGATCGTATCCCCTTCAGAGCGGATCAATCCTTTTTCGCTGTCGATGACCGCCCTTTTGCCTATGCCCGGTACGACCGTATCCATGTGCGCCGAGAACAGGACCGGTTTTTTACCCGGATCAGTCGCCTTGAGCAGCGCATACAGATTTCCCGTATCCGAACCCAGCCTGCTCCCGGCATCGTCCTCGTAAACCTCAAAACCGAGATCTTCAAGCTCGCCCCTGAGCATGTCCGCCATCTGTCTTTCGCCAAAACTGAGTGAGTCTATTTGAGTAAGCCTGATAAACAGGTTTGTCAGCCTTTCCTTCTTCATGATTACCTCCTGAATCTTCGGTGCTTTCACAATCTCAATATATCACGCTGTAATTTGCGACTGCAAATCAAACATAAGATATTTTTAAATTCCTGTGTTTGAGAGGAATTCAAATGGCTTAAATTTTGCCGAATTGTTAACAGCACAAGTCATTATGATCGACATGTGGTCACGGTTAGACCGAATTTTTCAACCTTCAACCGTGACGGGACGCTTTCAGATGAACCTTCAAATAGCTGTCTGGTCACGGTTAGACCGTACATTTCACCTCTCAACCGTGACGGGACGCTTTCAGATAAACCTTCAAATAGCTGTCTGGTCACGGTTAGACCGTACATTTCACCTTTCAACCGTGACGGGACGCTTTCAGATGAACCTTCAAATAGCTGTCTGGTCACGGTTAGACCGTACATTTCACCTCTCAACCGTGACGGGACGCTTTCAGATGAACCTTCAAATCACTGTCTGGTCACGGTTAGACTGCGTTTTTCACCTCTCAACCGTGACGGGAGACTCTTTCCGGTGCGGTAAAACTTCGTTAGGCCGCAAAAGGCTGCAAAAGAGTTGTGATTTTTATAATTATTATGGTATCCGATTAATTGCTGATGTAAAATAGCTTGGTTACATAAAAACTGACTGCTGAATAATGAAGAATCAAAGAATAAAGAATGAAGAAAGTGTATTGAGACAATATGTGGAAGAAACTTTTTGAGCCTGTTGATATGACCGCAGGGAATCCGGTCAGACAAATCGTTAAATTCATGATCCCGATGCTGATAGGAAACGTGTTCCAGCAGCTTTATAACACGGTGGACAGCATCGTTGTAGGCAAGTATATCGGCGACAACGCTCTTGCGGCTGTAGGGAGCGCGGGCCCGATCGTGAATCTGCTGCTGGTGCTCTTTATGGGTATCTCTGTCGGAGCGGGAATCATGGTATCACAGTATTTTGGAGCGAGGCAGCGTAATTCTCTGTCAAAGACCATCGGCTGCTGCATTACAATGACCTTTATTGCTTCGGTCATAGTGATGATAATAGCGCCGCTTATAACCATGCCGCTTCTTAAAATGCTGAACACACCTGACGAGATCATCGACTGGTGCGCCGGCTACCTGAGGATACTCTTTCTCGGTATCGCGGGATGCGCGTTTTACAATATACTCGGCGGAGTGCTGAGAGGACTCGGAGATTCCATCAGCGCGCTTATATATCTGATCGTCGCCACTATTCTGAACATAGTCCTCGATATATTCTTTGTAGCCAGCGTAGGAATGGGTGTTGACGGCGTCGCGCTGGCGACCGTTATAGCGCAGGGGATTTCGGCGGTCCTGTCTTTCCTCAGACTGAGACAAAAGACTGACTGCTTCGACATGAAGGCTGCTTATCTAAAACCGCAGAAGAAATACGTTCGTGAGCTCGTACGTCTCGGTCTGCCGTCAGGCATAACGCAGGCGATATTCTCTCTTTCGATGGTAATCGTTCAGTCGCTGACCAACACATTCGGAGCTATGTGCATCGCGACAAATGTCATTGTTATGAGGATCGACGGTTTCGTCATGATGCCGGCGTTCTCGTTTGGAGCGGCGATGACCACCTTTGCCGGCCAGAATATAGGAGCCGGCCGTCTCGACCGTGTGGAGGCAGGCGCGAAAAAAGGCACTGTCGTTGCAATGGCTACCTCCGCGGTCATCACACTACTCATAGTGCTATTCGGTAAATATCTCATGATGCTGTTCACCAACACGCAGGCACTCATCGATCAGAGCTACAATATGATGCTGATCATGGGCACCGGTTATATAGTCATGGAGGTGACCCAGTGTCTGCAGGGAGTTATGCGAGGCGCCGGTGATACAATGGCGCCGATGTGGCTCTCGATGATCACTACGGTTGCTATCCGTGTGCCGCTGGCATATCTGATGACATGGATGACCAGATCGCCTGAGCATCCGCAGGGCCTGTTCTCAATGATGTTCGTATCCATGCTAATAAGCTGGATAATCGGAGCAACGATGACCCTGATCGTATACCGCGCGGGCAGATGGAAAAAGAAAGCTCTTATCTGACATTATCCGAAGCAGGATTTTTTCGCCGCAGTCGCCGCAGTCAGCTCCTCTTAATTGACAGTGACGGCAGTGACGGTGAGCGTATCGCCGGTCACTTCAAACTTGATATCATAATCAGCAAAGGAAAGTCCGTATGTATGTGCGGACTTTTTGTTATACGCGTCGCGCGGATCGAGGCGGAGCGTCTGTATCAGACCGGCGCGCTTGTCCTCGTCTATCAGCTCAAGCATATGCTCGGGAAACTCGACCTCCAGCAGGACATCTCTGGAATGCTCCGTAAAGCCGGCGCGGGCGTCCGGGTGACTGTCAGAATAAGGCATGTACGGCTTGATGTCGTAGACCGGTGTTCCGTTCAGGAGATCGGCGCCGGACACGATAATCGCAAGCTCGCCGCTGACCATGCCCCTTCGCTCATACGGATCCACAGTGAGCCCGTCAAGCTCGATACGCCTGACCCTTACATTGGAAAGACCGAGCGAATTGGGCCTGTAAGGAGATCTTGTTGCCCAGACTCCCATGCGCTCCTCGCCGCCGAGTCTCGGCGGTCTGACTGTCGGCTTCCAGTTTACGGTTTCTGCTTCCATGTCGAGAGCCGTCTTACTGAATCCCCAGATGAGCCAAAGATAATCAAAGCCGGTCAGACCTCGAAGTGCGTCCATATTCCGGAACTCCGGCTCTATCACAATGGCCTGCTCGAGCTCCGTCACCAGATTGGCCTGCCGCGGTATTCCGAATTTTTGATTGTAATCCGAGCGTACATATGCTATCGGCCTCAGTACAAATCTGTCATTTTCCATATCTGTCACTCTCCATGCCTGTCATTCTTACTTGTTTCAGAGTGATTCTGCAATCTGATATTATATTAATGCGCTATTAGTTCACTATGATTTCGCTGTCTTTTCGTTACGCTTGCTGCCGGTAAAGCTGATGAAGACGTGATCAGCGATCATGCAGAATAAGCCTGCGGCAGCGATGATAGCCAGCGCGTACAGCATGAGCCCTGCCGGTATGCCTGTCATTTGCTGCACAGCTCCCACCACAGGCTGCGGAGAAATATGGTACGGGCTTAGATAGAACATCGCTGCGTAGCTGTTCGGTATCTCGTTCGCGGCATGCGCGGCATTCATCAGCGGCTCGGTGGCCGCGTTGATGAGTACGGCCGGAACGCACAGGCATGCGAACAGGATCGACGCCCGTACAAATCCCTTACGGCTCAGGTCAGCCATACCTGAAAACAGTATATACAGGGATATGAACAGCAGTATGCCGTGCCAGACAAATCCGTGGACAGTCAGGCTGACGTATGACCTCATAAAATCCTCGGGAAAAATCAGTGCCGCAGCCGCGCTGATAAAAGTGAACGTCGCCATGAATGTCAGAAATGAAGCTCTGACCCGGCCGCGCGCGAACGGCAGCAGGATGCAGAGATACATCGGGACGGAGCAGAGCTGGAAAGGGAAGAACCACCAGTCGTAATGCCAGCTGTTAACGATATAATACAGGAATAACTGTTTATATGCTTCAAGTGCTGCCAGCAGCCAGCCTGCTGAGGCAAGGACGCGGATGCCGCGAATCTTCACTGTTTTGTCAGATACAGGGATTCCGTCGGCAGTATACATATCAGCTGCGTCCGTGTCTGATGCACCGGTTTCAGATGCATCAGGGACAGAAATGGGCGTGTTTTGCGTGCCTGAGCTGAGTTTGCGCGCGGATAAAAAAGCAGCGGCTGTGATGATAACAAGCGCTGAAATATGAAACGCCCCGAACATGACAGGAGCATCGATACGCCATGCAGTATTCTGAAGAAAGCCGATTATCAGTGTGTCCATAAGGGTATACGATCAAAGCATTTCTGAACAAGTCCGCAGATCAATGGCCTTTTCCACAAGACGAAGCCGTATGATCAAGTGAGACCATTATAGCACTGTCCGCCGGCATTTTGACCCTGCAATTCAGCCTGCAGCCGGCGGCTCGTGAGACAGTGGGGACGGACGTGACTCACGAACCGCCCCACTGACTCACGCCCTTCAAACCCCTATGTATTGCTGCGCTTTCCAGCGACTGCATTCGGCTCCAAGTATTTATTTCTGTAAGATATGGGAAATTATTAGGATTAATATGATATTATATTTGCATGAAAAAGACAGACAATTATAAAAAACTGAATATTCGCAGCAGTAGAGCTGCCTCTGTAAGGTTTACAGCTATTACTCTTGCCTTTGCTCTTGCCGTTTGCATGCTGACAGTGCCTGCTGATCCGGCTTACGCGCAAAGCCCGGTATCGGACAAGTCCACGGTATCGGACAGGTCCGCAGCAACTGCTTTTCCGGATGGAGAACAGGAGGCAGAGCAGACCCTGCAGCTGCACGGAGAACAGCTTGACAGCGCATACGCCGGATCGGTCTCGGCGGATAAGGGTGAAGAATGGGACGTCATCACAGAGGATGCACAAGGACAGCAGTCAGAAGCAGGCTCATTCGGCAACGCCGACAGCGGCAGAGACCCTCTTATGATGTATATGGAGCAGCAGACGCTCGGAGGTGATAAAGCTGATGCAGATACAGATGCAGATGCAGTATCCGTATCATCCGGAGGCATATCCATAGAATCATCAGACCGCGGAGCGAAGCTTAGCGGCAATAACAAAAAGATTTACAAGGCTTTGATCCCGTACATCAAAGAAATCGCCTCAGGCAGTAGGAAGCAGACCGTTATAAGTATTCCGCTCAAAAAAATAACAGGCAAGCTCAAATTCACAGCGTCAGACCTCGGAGTGTCTTCCATCACAACAAAAAGCGGAGCGCTCAGAAGCAGTGCTGTCAAGGCGTTTCAAAAGAAATACGATTTTGACCTCGGAAAAATACACTCTTCACTGCTCGCGGATATGCCGTATGAGCTGTACTGGTATGACAAGAGCTACAAACGCTATGTGGATGGTGAATGGAAGGCCGGCGCATTCAGCTACAGCCTTAAGGACATAACAGGGCAGCTTGCATACAGCTGGACGGACAAATACATAAGGTTCACCTATGATCCCGTTCTGACATTCAGCTTTACGGTCTCAAAGGATTACAGCGCTTCTAATAAAGCCGGAACATACTACGTAAGGGCGGATATCAGCAAGGTCAAAACGGCTATGAGAAATGCTCAGGCGATCGCTGCAAAATACGCGGATGCGACAGACATTGAAAAACTCAATGGCTTCAGAGAGGAGATCTGCGCTCTGACATCCTATGATTATGCTTATACGACAAAGGACTACGGAGATCCCTGGCAGATAATCTACGTTTTCGACGGAGATAACAGTACCGGAGTGGTATGCGAGGGATATGCCAAGGCTTTCCAGTATCTCTGTGATATAAGCGATTTTAACAGCGGCGAGATCAAATGCCGCATCGTTACGGGAATGCTGAACAAGGATACGAGCATAGGCCACATGTGGAACATACTGCACATGAACGACGGTCTTAATCACATGGTCGATATTACAAACTGTGACAGCGGAGCGGCAGGCGCGCCTGATCTGGTGTTTCTTAAAAAATATGCTGCCAGATCATCGGGCGGAACCTACGCATACGCTGTATCCGGAACAAATCTGCTGTATGATTACACCGATAATACCCGGGCGGTTTACAGCAGCTCGGAGCTTGCAATGGCAGCTAAAGACTACGTCTGCCCTCATAACACTGCAGAGCTTGATGACGGAACTGTTACGTCCGACTCATCAGCCTCTGACGGTGAATCAGCTGTGGCAGACGCAGCAAACCCCGACGGTACGGATCCCGAAACCGGCGCAGATCACGTAGGCGGCGCTGTGTTGACATTCAAATGCAGGGTATGTGGTGTAGAGATTTACAGAGAATACGCATCTGCCGAGGAGGCGGAGCGGGCCAGGTACGAGATCCTTGCCGAAAAATATACTCCGGCAAAGCTCAGCGTCAAGTCTGCCGGCGGAGGCAGCAAAAAGGCGACGGTAAAATGGAAGCGGCTCAGCGCTGATATCACGGGGTATCAGCTGAGACTGACAAACACTAAAACAGGCAAAGCCAGGACAGTAAACGTAAAGCAGAGCAGCAAGAGTACCATCAGAAAGACGGTCACAGGCCTTAAGAAGGGCAAATACAAAATAAAGCTGAGAGCTTACAAAAAAGCCTCAGGATATGAGTTCTGCGGCAAATGGTCTGCCGTCAGGAAGGTCACGGTGAAGTAGGACGCGCGGCAGAGCGAAGAACTAATGGCAATCAGGACACGCGGCAGAGCGAAGAGCAGCATGACAAACAGCAGGAGAATAAATGGTTTCGTTTGAATGTGATTATATAGCGGGAGCGCACCCGGAAATACTGAAAAGACTCATGGAGACTAATATGGAGGCTCTGTCCGGATACGGCATGGATCCATATACCGAAAGCGCGAAGGAAAAGATCATTAAAGCCTGCGGCATCGACACGGCGCAGGTCGAATTCCTTACTGGCGGCACGCAGACGAATATGGTCGTCATTTCCACGATGCTTAAGGACTGGGAGGGTGTGATTGCTGTCCCGAGCGGTCACGTCAGCATACACGAATCCGGCGCAATAGAGTTCACCGGTCACGAGGTCCTCGAGATACCGGGTAAAGACGGCAAGATGCAGGCGGATGTGCTGAGAGACTATCTCATCAGATTCTACAGCGACGTGACGCACGACCACATGACATTTCCGGGCATGGTTTACATTTCATACCCGACTGAACCGGGGACGCTGTACAGCAAAAAGGAGATGGAGGATATCTCGGCAGTCTGCCGTGAATACGGCATCCCGCTGTATCTTGACGGAGCGCGCCTCGGCTACGGCCTGATGAGCAGACACAGAGATCTTACACTGCATGATATCGCGGAGCTGACCGATGTGTTCTATATCGGAGGCACCAAGGTCGGCGCTCTCTGCGGAGAGGCTGTCGTATTCACCAAAAACAACAGACCGCCTCATTTTATGACATCGGTAAAAAAGAGGGGAGCGCTTCTTGCCAAGGGAAGGCTGCTGGGAGTGCAGTTCGATACCCTGTTCACTGACGATCTGTATTTTAAGATCAGCAGGCACGCCATGGATATGGCGGAGCAGCTCAAGGAGATCATCCGTGAAAAGGGCTGGGAATTCTACGTCGATTCGCCCACGAACCAGCAGCTGATACTGATGGATGACGATCAGATGGAAAAGCTGGCTGAACATGTGATATTCGATCGCTGGGGAGTATACGATGATAAGCGCACCATAGTCCGGCTTGCGACCAGCTGGTCCACGACAGAGGAGGACCTGCAGGTACTGCGGAATATCAAATGATGAGTCAATAGGGGCGGTTCATGAGTCAAAAAGAACCGCCCCCATTGACTCACGTACTATAATATAAAGAAGGGAGCCTGCACGGAATACTTAAAAAAATGATCCCGGCGGGAGGCCCTGCAAATATCCGAAATAAATAATCCGGGAGATCAGGAAATGCTGAAAAGCCATGAAAAATTCTACTCTGAGAACGGCAAAAGACTTGTTCTGGTTGCTGATGATGAGCCGATAAACCGATCCATACTCGGCAATATACTTGACGAGCAGTATGAGGTCATGTTTGCTGAGGACGGCATAGACGCGCTCGAAAAGATGAGAGAGAACAGGGAGATGATCTCTCTTGTGCTGCTCGATCTTATAATGCCCGGACTCAGCGGCCTCGAGGTGCTCAGCAGTATCAAGGCGGATCCTGACATAAGCCATCTGCCTGTCATTGTCGTGTCTGCGGATCTTGAATCTGAGGCAGAGACCCTTCATGCGGGAGCGCTGGATTTTATTTCCAAGCCGTTCCCTCAGCCCGAAGTTATCCTGGCCAGAGTGCTGAGGACCATCGAGCTTTCCGAAAACAGAGATATCATCAGCTCCACAGAGCGCGATCCTCTGACGGGGCTCTATAACCGTGAATTTTTCTATCGCTATGCCGTTCAGTATGACAATCACCATAAGAATGTCGACATGGACGCGATCATCATAGACGTCAATCATTTCAGAATGATAAACGAGAGATTCGGTTCGACCTACGGTGACGAGGTTCTGCGCCGCATAGGTGAAAAGGTCAGGGAAATGGTGCGTGATACCGGAGGAATAGTAGCGCGCCATAACGCGGACACCTTTATGGTCTACTGTCCTCACGGCAAAGACTATCAGGCTATTCTCGACAATGCTTCTATAGGCCTTGCCGGCGAAGGCGATGACGAGCTGCTGAACAGCCGCGTCCGCCTCAGAATGGGAGTTTACGCGAGAGTAGACAAGAGCATTGAGATAGAGAGACGCTTCAGCAGAGCGAAGATGGCGGCGGACAAGGTCCGCGAGAGCTATACCCGCAACATCGGCATATACAACCGCGGTCTGCACGAAAAGGAGCTGCATGCGGAGCAGATGATAGATGCTTTTCCGGCCGCTCTGAAGGATGAGCAGTTTGTTGTCTACTATCAGCCGAAATACGATATCAGGCCGGGCGTACCTGTGATGGCGGGGGCGGAGGCTCTGGTGCGCTGGAACCATCCCGAAATGGGAATGATCCCTCCTAACGTTTTTATACCGCTGTTTGAAGAGAACGGTCTTATCCGCGCGCTCGACAATTACGTGTGGAGACATGCGGCTGCGCAGGTCAGGCAGTGGAAGGACAGCTACGATTTTTCCGTGCCGGTATCGGTCAATGTATCCAGGGTGGATATGTATGATGAGGATCTTATTGAGACCTTCGCCGGTCTCCTCAGAGATTACGGGCTGAGTACGGACGATCTCCATCTTGAGATAACCGAGTCTGCGTACACGCAGGATTCAGAGCAGATCATTGATACCGTAAACAGGCTCAGAGATCTGGGCTTCAATATCGAGATGGACGATTTCGGAACAGGGTACTCGTCCCTGAGCATGATATCCAGACTGCCTGTCGATGCGCTTAAGCTGGATATGCAGTTCATCAGAACTGCTTTTAGGCAGGACGGCAATACCAGGATGATAGAGATTATCATCGATATCGCCGATTACCTCGGAGTGCCGGTCATCGCGGAGGGTGTTGAGACTGCCGAGCAGCTCAAAAAACTGAGAGAGATGGGCTGCGACATAGTGCAGGGCTACTATTTCTCGCGTCCGGTCCCGCCCGAAGAATATGAGAAATTCGTCGAGGAGCGCAAGAGCTACGAGGACATGGAGAACGATGCGGAGAACGCGCTGTCCGCGGATTTCAGAAGCATCTACTATATCAATACAAAAGACAACAGCTATGTTGAATTCAGCGCCAGAGTCAGCGGCAACGATCTGCATATAGAGAGGACCGGCAAGGATTTCTTCAGGGATATCAGGCAGACGGTCGTGCATCACGTCAATGTCGATGACCAGCGCAAGGTTCTGCACGGTCTCAATAAAAAGACGCTGCTCAGATGCATAAAGGAGAGCGGTATGTGGTCAGAGACCTACAGGCTGGCAGGGCTTGAAGATGCCGAGCTCAGTGAGGTGAGAGCAGCGGCGGCAGACACACACGACGATCATCACATAGCTGTAGGCTTCAGCGACATCAACAGTACGGAAGCGCGTAACGGCAGAGCCGCTATGGACGAGAGCTATCTGAACAGCATAACCTACGCTCTTACCAGAGACGCGGAAAGCCTGTATTTTGTCGATGTGAACACCGGCCATTACATGGAATTCAGAAACGGCGGCGAATATGACAAGGTACACCTCGAGATTAGGGGGATGGATTTCTTTAAGGAAACCCGCCAGAATATGGAGGGCGTTATCTACGAGGGCGATATTGACAGAGTAGCTGCGGCTCTGGACCGTGACACTCTGCTGGCGGTACTTGATCGCAGCGACAGCTTTGCCATGTCGTACAGACTGATGATCGATGGCGAGCCGGTATATTACAGGCTCAAGGCTGTGTGGGCCGAGGGCGCGCGCAATCAGCACATGGTAGTGGGAGTGAGCAGCGCCTCGCATGATATTACGCGTGCCGAGATCAATGAGGCGGGCAGACTGGACAATGTGTCGTTTTCGAGGATAGCGCGTGCGCTCTCGCAGGACTATTTCGCCATCTACTATGTTGACACAGAATCAGGCTGGTTCATAGAATACAGCGCCTCGGAGGATTATCAGATGCTCGGCATCGAAAAGAGCGGAAACGATTTCTTTGCTGTGACCCGCAGAAACGTGCAGAAATATATCTATGAGCATGACAGGGCGGAGTTCCTCGAGGTATTCACAAGGGAAAACGTTCTGCGCGAGGTCCGCAGGAACAGGGCGTTCACCTTCACTTACAGACTGATGCTCAAAGGCGAGCCTGTATATGTACATATGAAGATAAACGGAATGGAAGGCGGAGACGACACCCATCTTGTAGCCGGTATTTCGAATGTCGATGAACAGATAAAGCGCGAACAGGAGCATCAGAACGCAGTCAGAGTCGCCAACCAGGATCCGCTGACCGGAGTCAAGAGCAAGCATGCCTATATCGAGGAGGAGGAACGGATAAACAAACTGATCCGTGAGAACATAGCGGAACCGTTCGGTCTCGCTGTATGCGATATCAATGGTCTCAAAGAGGTCAACGACAATAACGGGCATATCGCAGGTGACAATTACATCAAGACAGCATGCCATAAGATCTGTGTGATATTCAAACACAGTCCGGTCTACAGGGTCGGCGGAGACGAGTTCGTTGTTGTTCTGAGAGGCGCGGATTACAGGAGACGCGAAGATCTGATCGCGGAGATGGATCTCCAGAATATATCCAGCAGGAACAAGGGTGAAGCTACAGTTGCCATCGGGATCGCTGAATATGATCCGGGCAGGGACAGCTTCGTGTCGGATGTCTTTGACAAGGCTGACAGGATCATGTACGAGAGCAAGAAACAGCTCAAAAAGTGGTGATCGTGAACCGCCCTGGAACCGCCTTGAATAGTATAAGCATAATGGAACGATGAAAACCAAAAGAGGAAGCGAGAATGAGTAAAGTCTATATCACCGGTCACCG
>JAFRGH010000062.1 GCA_017433945.1 Mogibacterium sp.
ACAAACGATGCTCTGAACTACCTGATCGAGAACATGACAGCTGTAGGTCCTGCTAAGGCAGCTAACGCCGGCGGAGTTGCCTGCTCCTGCATCGAGATGGGCTAGAACGCAGGTCACACTGCATTCCAGCACCAGGCTGTTTATGATCAGCTCCACACTATCATGAAGAACATCTACTCTGCTTGCGCTAAGGCAGGAGAGACATACTATGGCGACAAGAACGCTCTGGTACCTGGCGCTAACATCGCTGGTTTCGAGAGAGTTGCAAACGCTATGATGGCTCAGGGTCTTGTATAATCGATGACTCTTTAACAAAAGCGATTCGTGAATAACGGATTATCAGGGGAGACTGCTTCGGCAGTCTCCTTTTTTTGAAACAGAACTGCATCGCTTCGGTCGTGAATATGCCCTGCGGCGCCTCGCTCCCTGCCTTTTTTAACAAAATACACGTATAGAAGCCACTTATGTGATAAACTATATGAACTATGAAAATGAATCTGAACAGTGAACAAATCAAGGCGGTAGAGCATATCGACGGGCCGGTGCTGATACTGGCGGGGGCCGGTTCGGGCAAGACGGCCACCATGACTCACCGCATGGCGTATATGATAGAGCAGGGGGTCGATCCTCACAATATCCTGGCGGTCACATTTACAAACAAGGCTGCCGCTGAGATGAGGAGCCGTGTGGCGGATCTCGTATCGGATACCCGCGGCATGTGGGTGATGACCTTCCATGCGATGTGTCTTCGTATGCTCAGATATTCGTGTGAGAGTCTGGGCTACAAGGCCGGATTCACGGTCTATGACGAGACTGACCGCAAAGCTCTTGTGAAACGTGTCTGCAAGGATCTCAAGGTCGATGAGAAAGAGAACCCTGCAGCCATGCTGCAGTCTGTTATCAGCAAGTGCAAGGAAAGCGAGCAGGGACCGGATGAATACCTGGCCTCCACGCCGGGATTCGGCCAGTACCGGACCATAGCTGATGTATACAGGCGATATCAGGAGGAGCTGATGGCGGCTAACGCCATGGATTTTGATGATCTCTTGTGGAACGGTGTCAGGCTGCTTGAAAAAGAAGCTGATGTGCTCAAATACTATTCGGACAGATTCAGATATATAATGGTAGATGAGTATCAGGACACCAACTATCTGCAGTATAAAATGATAAGCATGCTTGCGTCGAAACACGGCAATCTCTGCGTTGTCGGTGATGACGATCAGTGCATATACCAGTGGAGAGGCGCGGATATACGCAACATACTCGATTTTGAGAATGATTTCAAAAATGCGTTTACGGTGAGACTTGAACAGAATTACAGGTCTGACGGCAATATACTGAAGCTTGCCAATTCAGTGATAAAGAACAACAGGTCGCGCAAGCAAAAAGCCCTGTGGACGGACAGGGAAGGCGGGGAAAAGATGACGTACCGCAGACTTGAGGATGAAAAGCAGGAGGCCTGGTGGACCGGCTCTGAGATCGAGAAGCTCAGAACGAAGGGCTATGCTTATAAGGATATCGCGATACTCTACCGCAAAAACGCTCAGTCAAGATCGTTTGAAGAAAAATTCAGCATAAGAGGCATACCCTACAGGGTGCTGGCGGGCCTGAGATACTATGACCGCAAGGAGGTCAAGGACGTCATGGCATACCTTCGCCTGATAGAGAATCCGGGTGACAATGTTTCCATGCTCAGGATAATCAACGAGCCCAAAAGAGGCATAGGAGCCAAGACCCTTGCGGGTATAGAGGGCTACGCAGCATCATATGGAGAGAGCGTTTACGAGGCGATATGCGATGAGACTCTGCAGGCGTCACTAAGCAATAAGAGCAGATCGGCGATCCGTGAGCTGGTCCGGATGATACAGGATATCCGGGCTGAGCAGGACAATATGACGATATCCGATATTTATGACAATGTGCTGAACAGATCAGGATATCTTAAGGCTCTGGAGGATGCCGGAACGATAGAAGCCGATGGACGGATAGAGAACATAATGGAATTCAAATCCGTCATCGCCGAATTCGAAAAGGGACTGAATGACGGCAGCGTCGCTGCTCTGCAGGATGAGATGCGCGCGGACAGGCAGGCATTGATGGGACAAGGACTCGAAGCTGAAGAGCCGACAATGCTCGGAACGTTTCTCGAGCAGATAGCCCTGATGGCGGATATAGACAATCATGACGAGGACGAGGACGCGGTCGTACTGATGACGCTGCATTCCGCAAAAGGACTTGAATTTCCTGTGGTGTTCATGCCCGGAATGGAGAACGGAATGTTCCCGGGAGTATCAGCCTTTGAGGATGACGAAAAAATGGAGGAGGAGAGACGTCTGTGCTACGTGGGCATAACGCGCGCCATGAACAAGCTCTATCTGAGCGGCGCCCAGGTGAGGACTGTGTACGGCAGGACGGACTGGCAGACGGAATCGCTATTCCTCGATGAAATGGACAGGAGCTGTCTCGACGGCGATACCTTTGTTAAGGACCGCGCGAACGGCGGCCGGACTATGCTCGGCGACTATATCTTTGCCGGCAGGAGCCACGGAACGGCTGACGGCTATTTCGGCGAACCCGAAGCAAAGCCTTTCGACAGTCTGAGCGCTGCGCGCAAGGCGACACGCAGCAAAAAGGTAATAAACGATGAATTCGCAAATGGTGATATCGTGAGGCATCCGAAATTCGGTGAGGGAATGGTCATCATGCAGGATGAAAAGACTATGACTGTCATCTTTGATGAATTCGGGGAAAAGAAGCTCGGCAAGGGTTTTGTAAAAATGGAGAAGGTGCGCTGATGTTTGAAGAAAAAAAGAAACGGATAGACGAGCTGACGGAAAAACTCAATGAGGCGTCGCGTGCCTATTACGCTGACGGCATTGAGATCATCACGAATTTTGAATATGACGAGATGTACGATGAGCTGCTCGCTCTCGAGGATGAGACGGGTTACATACGTGATGACAGCCCGTCGATAAATGTCGGTTACGAGACTGCCGCGGGCCTGCCAAAGGTCACTCATGAGATCAAAATGCTCTCGCTTAATAAGACAAAGGACCGCGAAGAGCTCAGGAGCTGGCTGGGTGATCAAAAAGGTCTGCTTTCGTGGAAGCTGGACGGTCTTACAGTCGGACTTACCTATGAGAACGGCAGGCTGGTGCAGGGCGTGACGAGAGGAAACGGAATCGAGGGCGAACTGATAACAGCCAATACTCTGGCATGCCGCAACATCCCGAAGTCTATTCCTCACAAGGGAAGAGTCATGGTCAGGGGGGAAGCTGTCATCAGATATTCGGATTTTGAAGAGATAAACGAGGCTATAGCCGATGCCGACGCTAAATACAAGAATCCGCGGAACCTGTGCAGCGGCAGCATACGTCAGCTTGACCCGCAGATCACGGCCGAAAGAAAAGTAAGATTTTACGCCTTCAGTCTCACCATGGTCGAGGGAATGGAGATAAACAGCCGCAGAGAGCGGATGGAGTGGCTCAGATCGCAGGGCTTTGAGATAGCGGACTATATCATGGTCGACAGCAGCAATCTGCTTGACACGATAGATCATTACGAGGAGGCCATAAAGACCTTCGATATTCCGTCGGACGGACTGGTGCTGACGCTCGACGATGGCAGATATGCGGCGACTCTGGGCGAGACCGCCAAATTTCCGCGGGACGCAATAGCCTTCAAATGGCGCGACCAGTACGCGGATACCGTTCTCCGCGAGATCGAGTGGAGTCCTTCGAGAACGGGACTGCTCAATTCGGTGGCGATATTTGATCCTGTTGAGCTTGAAGGAACGACTGTATCGAGGGCGTCTGTCCACAATATCAATATACTGGAGGATCTCGAGCTCGGCATAGGTGATACCATACGCGTATACAAGGCCAATATGATAATACCTCAGCTGAGCGACAATCTGACGCGCAGCGGCAATATGGAGATACCCGAGACCTGCCCGGTGTGCGGCGGCAGGGCTGTTATAAGGGACGATGAGGGCACGAAAACGCTCAACTGCACCAATCCGGACTGCCTCGCCAAGCACGTGAAGAGATTCTCGCATTTTGTGTCGCGCGACGCTCTGAACATCGAGGGGCTGTCTGAGGCGGGGCTGCTGAAGCTGATCGGGATCTCGGCGATAAAGACTTTTCCTGATCTGTTCAGGCTGGCTGAATACAGAGATGAGATAGTGGAAATGGAGGGCTTCGGGCAGAAATCCTTCGATAATCTGCTCGCCTCGGCGGAGAGAGCGTCGCATACTACGCCTGCGAGACTGCTGTACGGCCTCGGCGTACCGGGCATAGGCGTCGCTACATCGAACCTTATTTCCCGGGCGTGCCGCAACAAGTGGAGCGAGATAGAGGCTCTCGATGAAGAGAGCCTTACGGATATAGACGGCATCGGCTCCGTGATGGCGGGCGATTACGTCAGATTCTTCGAGGATGAAGATAACAGAGCCTTGATCGATGAGCTGATGAATGTGCTTGAGCTTGACGAAAGCTACGAAGCGGCCGGCACCGGACTTGAAGGCAAGGTCTTTGTGATTACCGGCAGTCTTGAACACTATGCGAGCCGCAAGGAACTCAAGGCGGAGATAGAGGCCGAGGGCGGCAAGGTGGCCTCTTCGGTCTCGGCTAAGACGGATTATCTGATAACGAACGATCCGAACTCGGGATCGTCAAAAAACAGAACTGCTCATGAGCTGGGAGTTGCTATAATAACAGAGGATGAGATACGCGAAATGCTGGCGAAGTGAGCCTGCAGGTGAAGCTGCAGGCCAGCTGACGGAAATGCGGAGCGGAGCGGATGAACCGCTGAATTGCAGAAAGGAGGAACGGACCCATGGATAATGTAAATATCGTGCCTGACATGGAACAGGCATACGATGAGTCCATCGAAAAAATATTCGAGCTGCTGGAAGAGAAAAAATATTTCCGGTGCAGGGACGAGCTCCTGAAACACAACGAGGTCGAGATAGCGGAGATGCTGGTCGACATAAGGCGCGAATTCGACCTCCAGAGGATGGTCGTGCTATTTCGCGCCCTCCCAAAGGACATCAGCGTGGATGTATTCGCGGAGCTGAGCATAGACGATCAGATCGACATCATCAATATCATTACCGATCCCGAGATCAAGTACATACTCGACGAACTCGATTTTGACGATATGATCGACGTCCTCGAGGAGCTGCCGTCGAACATCGTAGACAAGATACTCGACAAGACGCCCAAGAGCGAGCGCCGGATGATAAACAATTTCCTCAAATACAAGGAGGACAGCGCCGGCGCCCTGATGACGCCGGAATACATCAACCTGAGCAAGAACTATACCGTCAGGCAGGCGCTCGATCACATCAAGGATGTGGGACTTGACTCGGAGACGATATACACCTGCTATGTGCTCGACAGGGGCCGCAAGCTGATAGGCGTAGTTTCGCTCAAGGCGCTGGTCATTTCTGATGACAATAAGCTCGTTTCTGAGATAATGCATGATGACCCTGTCGTTGCCCACGTGGACGACGACCAGGAGGAGGTATCAGACCTCTTTACCAGATACGGCTATCTGGCTATTCCCGTCGTAGATAACGAGTTCAGACTGGTAGGTATCGTAACGGTCGACGATATCCTGGACGTAATCGAGGAGGAGACCACAGAGGATATCGAGCGTATGGGCGGTATCATCGATACCTCCGACAGGGAGTACCTGGATCAGTCTGTGTTCCAGCATGTCAAGGCCAGACTGCCGTGGCTGTTCCTGCTGATGTGCTCGTATTTTATCACGGGCGGCATACTCGCAAGGTGTGAGGACGCCATGTCCGCTGTGATCGCTCTCGTCATCTACATGCCTATGCTGATGGGAACGGGCGGCAACTCGGGCTCGCAGTCATCGACTCTTATCATCCGCGGTATGGCTACAGGCGAGATCGAGCTGAGAGATTTTATCAAGGTAATGTGGAAGGAGATCAGAGTCGGTATCATAGTCGGCATATGTCTGAGCGCCCTCAACTATTTTCGAATAGTGTTCCTCGATCATAATCCGCCTATGGTGGCTGTCACTGTCTGCGTATCGATGATACTCATAGTTATCATAGCAAAGCTGATAGGATCGATGCTGCCTATGGTCGCGAAAAGGATAGGCATCGACCCGGCGCTTATGGCGGGACCTATGATGGCTTCGATCACGGATATGATCTCGCTCTGCACGTATTTTGTAATGGCGGGGCTTTTCCTGCATATCTGAATGTGTAATAACTGCAATAAGGTATCTTGTTCAACTGCCGGATTGACATATCCGGCGGTTTCTGTCATTATGAGAATGTTCGGATTTATAATCGTATATACTTATTTGTTTATTTATTCTTTTGCAATTTGACAGGAGGGGAGACTATTGAAAACTGTACAGGAGCTTAATGATATAGCCCGCAGTGTGAGGATCGATGCTCTGAGGGGCATCCATGCTGCCTCTGCCGGACATCCGGGCGGTTCATTATCGGTAACGGACATACTCGTTTCGCTGTATTTCAATGTAATGAACGTTGATCCGCAGGATCCGTGCGCGGAGGACAGGGACAGACTGGTCCTTTCGAAGGGCCATGCCGCACCGGCGCTTTACTCTACTCTGGCGCACAGAGGCTATTTTGACCCCGAAGAAATGCTGACTCTTCGCAAAACAGGCAGCAGACTGCAGGGCCATCCTGATATGCATAAATGCCCGGGGGTGGAGATGTCTACCGGTTCTCTCGGCCAGGGCTTTTCAAATGCCGTAGGTATGGCGGTCGCGGATAAGCTGGATGGAAAAAGCCGCAGGACCTTTGTTGTGACAGGTGACGGCGAGCTGCAGGAAGGCATCATATGGGAGGCTGCGCTGTCCGCGGCGAAATTCGGCCTCGATAATCTGATCGCTGTTGTTGACCTGAACGGTCTGCAGATAGACGGACGAGTTGATACCGTCAAAAAAGTCGTTCCTGTTGAGGATAAATTCGAGGCGTTCGGATGGGAGACGATGAGCGTTGACGGACATGACATGACGGCCCTGCTCGATGCATATGAAAAGGCGATGGCTGTAAAGGGCAAGCCTGTCTGCATCGTTGCGAAAACGGTCAAGGGCAAGGGCGTTTCGTTCATGGAGGATCAGGCAGGCTGGCACGGCAAGGCACCTAACGATGAACAGCTCGAAACAGCAATCGTAGAACTGGGAGGTGACAGATAATGGCAGATGTCAAAAAGATCGCAACAAGAGAGGCGTACGGACAGTTCCTTGTGGAATACGGTGCTGATCACAAAAATCTTATAGTGATGAGCGCTGACCTTTCAGGTTCGAATAAGACTGACGGATTCGAAAAAGCGTATCCGGAAAGATTCATAGAATCCGGCATTTCGGAGCAGGATATGCTTGCTGAAGCGGCGGGGATCGCTCACTCCGGCCATGTGGTAGCGGCAAGCTCTTTCGCAATGTTCGCGGCCGGCCGCGCTTATGAGATAGTACGCAATTCCATAGCTCATACCGGCGCGAATGTCAAGATATGCGCTACTCACGGCGGCATCACGGTTGGCGAAGACGGAGCTACACACCAGACCTTTGAGGATGTGGCTCTTATGAGAGTGCTGCCGGATATGAAAGTCATTGTTCCTGCAGACGCAGCCAGCACAAAGAAGCTGATGACTGAGGAATTCGGTGTTGAGGGACCGGCGTATTTCAGACTCGGCAGATCCGGAGTGCCTGCGGTATATTCGGAGGACGCGGAGCTTGAGGTCGGCAAAGGCGTGGTCCTCAGAGAGGGAAACGATGTCGCGATCATAGCCTGCGGAATCATGGTTTCCGCAGCTCTTGAAGCGGCAGAGCTGCTGCATTCAGAGGATATCGAGGCCAGAGTTATAGACATGCACACTATCAAGCCTCTTGATGAAGAAATGATAGTCAGGGCTGCCTCGGAATGCGGAAAGATCGTAACAGCGGAGGAACATTCGGTCATTGGCGGACTCGGCGGCGCGGTAGCGGAGGTTACTGCGCAGAAATGTCCTTGCAGGATCGCGATGGTCGGTCAGCATGATGTGTTCGGTGAATCCGGCAAGCCTGCTGAGCTGCTCAAAAAGTACGGAATGACAGCTGATGACATCGTCGCGGCGGTGAAATCGATCCGCTAATACGGATATTGATATAACATCGTGACAAGAGGCCGGCGGGATCTGAAAAGTGTTCAGGTCCCGCCGGCCTCTTGCGGCAGCTCCGCAGTTCCGCTAAAAATTTTTGTATACAGGCATTGCATTTATGGACCGATGTGTTAAAATATGCAAAGGAGAAGACATAAAGGATTTTTCGGATTGCATATGGCTGGATCTCGAATTCCTGTACAGACAGGATCAGAGGGAGTGCAAGATGAAAATTACAATACGCAGGATCTGTTCAATGATTCTAAGCCTTACGGTCGCGCTCAGCATGAGTGCCGGCCTTGTTTTCGTTAGCTTTGCTGATGATGGAGCAACGGTCTCGCCGGTGAAGATAAATGCTCTGGCCCAGGATATCGGAGAAAATGATGATCCGGGTGAAGAGGATGAAACGACGCCGCCAGAGGAGACCTCGGAAGATGATACCGAGGATATCGCCGATGATCTGCTTATAGCGCCGGAGGACGGTGATTACTACAACAAGGAGCTGACTGCCGAGTCCGGGCAGGGCTCGTTCCGCGTCCAGGTGCCTGACTCGGGGTATATTGAACTGACAAATGACTGCGGCGGCAGCGGCGAAGGCCCGGTCGTCGGCGTCAGGGCTGAGGGGTCTGATGAGATCCAGACACTTGAACCGGATTGCTCGCTGTACATGGGGGTCAAAGAAGGAATCTACAGCTTTGAGGTAAGCACCGATTCGGAATCATATGTTATAGGAGCTTCTTTCAATAAGGTAAGCGAATCGGCATACGGAAGCAAAAAGAGCGAAGCGGCGGCAATAAAGAACGGAAAACTGTATAAGGGCTTGTTCTATGCGGGTGAGGGAAAGCAGGTCCACTGGTATAAATTCAAGAATCCTAAGGATCAGAGAGTGAATCTGGATGTCTTTGCCAAGATGAACGGCGGCTCGGCTGATAAGGCCATCAGGATATCTGTTTACGGCGGCAAAAAGCACAAGGACTTTTCGTTCACGACCGGCTCGATAGGAAAGAGGATCAACATATACAATGCCAAGAACAAGGGCAGACTTGTCAAAGGTACTTATTATGTCAAGGTAGTCAGCCTGGGAGGCAGCAGCGGATCCTTCAAGCTCAGATGGAACTGATAAACTGCTGTGAAGGAGCTGCTCCGCCTGCGGAACGGAAACATACAGCAATGATAAACCTGTGTATCTGATGATGCACAGGTTTTTTAGTGATTTATACGGTGAAATCTGATACAATATCCTACCGGTCAGTCGTTATGCAAACGGCATTTTCGCATGGAAAATAAACTTTTGAAAAATTTTTAAAAATTTTTTCAAAATGATGCAATAAAACGCGGTGCTTGCGTGTTTCCTTAATAGAAGGGCAAGAGAGAATAAAGAGCTCTTCAGGAAAAACGAAATAATGGGCGCAAGATAGCTGCGGGTGATGGAAAGATAGAGTTAAAACCTGTAGAATAAAAAGTGCAGAGTATTTGATCCCGACCGGCGGGCTGCATTACAGGATAACACTTTCCGGAGCATCACATTTGAAAAGGTATGACGGTTAAGGATGCACGCAGCAGATCTTGATGAAAATTTAATATTACTCATGGCCAACGGTGACGGCAATGCGTTCACTGAGTTCTATAATCAGACATCCAGCATAGTATACGGATTTGCGCTCTCGATTTTAAGAAACAAACAGGATGCAGAAGACGTTATGCACGACGCATTCATCAAGGCGTATACGAGTGCTGTCACCTACAGACCGATGGGTAAGCCGATGGCCTGGATGCTCACGATAGTGAAGAATCTGTGCTATAACCGGATCCGTTCAGGAAGGATATTCGAAGATATAGACGAATATGAGGATGCGGCTGTAAGCGATGAACTGCAGGACACGGTAACAGACAAGGCCATATTGCAGCAGGCCTTGAAAATACTGGACGCAGAGGAGCGTCAGATAGTGACTCTCTACTCGGTAACGGGGCTTAAGCACCGTGAGATAGCCGAGATTATGGAAATGCCGACAGGAACGGTGCTCTCCAAGTACAACAGGGCACTGGCCAAGATGAGAAAGGAACTTACCGGCGATGGAGGAAAAGGAAAGGGGGGAAGAAAATGACTTACAACAGAGACGAGATCACTAATGAAATCATTACAAAGTCTCTGGCGGACGCCATTGAAGATTCCACCCCTGACATACTTAAGAGCCTCCGCGCAGAGCTTAATATAGACAGCAATGCTGTTAAGATGGCAAATGAAGGATCTGCTTCAGAGAGAGCTGCAGCTTACAAGCCTGTGAGGGCAAAGAACGCGGCAGCGCCTGAGAGGTCTGAACAGGAAGGAATTTCAGGCAGACAGGCTGCAAAGATGAGGTCAGTCGTATATAAGGCGGCCAGCTGCGCAGCAGCGCTGATAGTTCTTGCAGGCGGCGTATCGCTTGTCAACAGAACAGGTCCGGCATTCGCGGTAGTCGGGCTCGATGTCAATCCGGGCATTGAGATTACGATAGATAAGAATGAGAAAGTTATCTCAGCAGAGGCGGTCAATGAAGAGGGACAACATATCCTTTCGGATTTGAAAATTGAGAAATCCAACGTCAATTCAGCGTGCGACGAAGTAGTCGAGGCGATGATGGACGAAGGCTATCTCACCGACACATCCAATTCCGTTCTGCTCTCGGTCAGGGCTGATGATCCTGACAAGGGCAGGGAAATCGAAAAAGAGATTTCGGAAAACCTGAACGGGTTCCTGGAGGATTCCGATATCTCCCCGGCTATATTCGGCCAGTTTGTCGAAACGGACGACGAACTTAATGAGTTTGCAGGAACCCATGGAATCTCGATAGGCAAGGCGTGGCTGATACGCAAGCTCACGGATGAAGAAGATTTGAGCGTAACGTCGGATTCGCTGCTCGGACTGTCCACACAGGAACTTGTCCTACTCGGCCAGGACAGGAGCGTCAGTACCGGAACCTCTTACGGAACCCCGAATACCAGTAAGTATGTCGGTACGGACAGCGCTTTGATAGCTGCTCTGGAGGCTGCAGGACTGAACAGGGAAGACGCACAGAACGTTAAGGTCAAATTCAGCTGTGAGAACGGATCGATCGTATATTCAGTCGGTTTCGATGCGAATAGCTGCATTTACGGATTCAATGTTGATGCACTCACCGGGATGGTGATGTTACATGACAGCGTGATCCCGGGTGTATCAGCCGAATCGCCTGCTGGGATCGGTCAGATGGCCGATGCGATCGATAGCTTGAATTTTAACTCATCAGGCCAGGATGCTCAGAACAATACTGAACATCAGAATACATCAGGAAACTCCGGGAACAGCGGTTCCGGAACAGAAAATGACAATAACGGAGCATCAAACCCGGGTGAGATCACGGGGGATGCGCAGGACATCGAAGATACAGATCCCGATGATAAACCGGGAGATATCAGCGGAGATGTTGAAGATATAGATGATGAAACAGGCGATGTACCGGGCGAAAACGACAGTTCGGAGCAGGATGAACCTCAATCTGACATCGTCCCTGAGGTAAAAAAGGAAAGCGGTAATACTACTGAAGCTTCAGATAAAACGGATTCTGCGGATACAAAAAAAGAATCTGAAGCAAAAACGCTAAATAAATCAGATAAAGAATCTGATTTATAAATAAACAGAGCAAGTTGTTAAAGGATTCAGCGCACGGTCATCCGACCGAAAACAAAATATCAGAGAGTATCACCATATGCAATCTGAAACAATCCAATAATGTCTCCTCCTTACATTTACATACATAGAAGGATGACCGGTGCGCTGATATCGACATAATTGCTTAAGACAGATCACCGAAAAGACCGGCTGTGCTGCACAGACCGGTCTTTTCCCTGTGTTAGCCTGACTTAATGCTTCGTCAATAAAGATTAAAGGGCGAATAGCTTTTTTTTATAATTATGCGGGTAAACTTGTTGGTATAATTGACAGGCAAGGTTTTATCTGCTGCTTCATAAACAGATAGCTTAGCAGAATACCAAGACTACAGATATTTAATCGGGAGGAAGAAATCATGTCAATTGAACTGGAATATGCATTAGAGCATAAGAATGATCCTGCTGTACTTTGCTGCAGAATGGAAGGCGGAAACGAGATCACACATCACAATCTGGAAGACCCTGCTATTTTCCCTGATCTGGTAGATACAGGACTTCTTAAGCTTGATGGATGCCTGACTATCGCTCAGGTTCTCGGCGCAACACTTAAGGAGACTTCGGATTCCCTGACTCCACTTACAGAGGCTATCGTAGACAATATACAGGATCCTGAAGCTGCAGGCGGTGAAGAGGCTCCTGCTGAAGAGGCTGAGGCTCCGGCAGCCGCACCTGCTGTCGCAGTTCCTGCAGGAACACAGATGACATTCTCAGGCGGAGTAGTTAAGCTCTATATCGCAGAGGGCAAGGACATCGCGATCGAGTTCCCGGTATAATATAGAAGCCGTAAGCTTGATTATAGGAACCGTCTCTATAGAGACGGGATGATCCCTCTTATAAAACAGATGATTGGCAGAGGTATTTATAGTTTGGCTATGGATACCTCTGCTGTTGTAGATTGATGCGGATATTATATGCTGATAATTGATGCAATAGATCAGAGTAATAATTGAGGAGATGAAAATGGAACTTATCAAGGATCTGCCTGCAGTATTTGATGAATTTGCAGAGGCAAGAAGAAACGCGTTCGTAAATGTAAAAAAGGTAAAGGATCAGGGGATCCCTGTTATTGGATCCTACTGCACATATTTCCCTACAGAGATCGCTCTGGCTGCCGGAGCGGCACAGGTAGGACTCTGCTCGACATCCGGTGAGACTATCCCGGCTGCCGAAAAGGATCTCCCTGCAAACCTCTGCCCGCTGATCAAATCCAGCTACGGATTTGCCAAAGAGGACAAGTGCCCGTTCTTCTATTTCAGTGATATCGTTATTGGTGAAAACACCTGTGACGGTAAGAAAAAAATGTATGAGCTGATGGGCGATTTTAAGGATGTATTCGTAATGGATCTGCCTAATTCGCAGAGCGAGAAAGGTCTTGAGCTCTATAAGGCAGAATGCCTCAGGCTCAAGGAGTACATTGAAAAGAAATTTGAGATCACCATAACAGATGATGATCTCCGCAAGGCTGTCAAGCTCGAGAACGAGATAAGAATAGCAAAGAAGCATCTTATCGATACAATGAAGAACGATCCGTGCCCTGTATCGGGACTCGATATGTTCAAGGTGCTCTACGGCAGCGGATTCAAGTTTGACCGCACAGGCATAGCAGAGGAGATGTATGCTGTTGCCGATAAGATCGAAAAGGAATACGCAGAGGGTAAGAAGCTCGATAAGAGACCTCGCATAGTAATCACGGGATGCCCTATCGGAGGAGTTACCGAAAAGGTGATCTCCGCTGTGGAGGACAACGGCGGCGTCGTAGTTGCTATGGAGAACTGCGTCGGAGCCAAGCAGTATGACAGACTCGTAGATGAGAATGCCGAGGATATCTGGGGCGCTCTTGCGGAGAGATATCTCAATATCGGATGCTCTGTCATGACGCCTAACCCTAACCGCTATGACCTGCTCGGCAGGATTATCGATGAATACAAGGCTGACGGTGTTCTCGAGATGACACTGCAGGCATGCCACACCTACAATGTTGAGCACAAATCCATCGAGAGATTCTGCACAGAGCAAAAAAATACTCCGTATTTCATGGTAGAGACAGACTACTCGACTGCGGATGTAGCTCAGCTGAATACTCGTATTGCCGCATTTATCGAAATGCTGTAGAACACTTATCAGATTTTTCAACTGTATGATATGTGCGTATAGGCGAAATTGATAATAACTCCGATTGAGAGTTAAGTACCTCTATGATAAACTATGTGTGCTGCGGTCCCGCAGCACACATCATATCCGGTGCCGGGTCTTTGCCTCATGCTTAGAGGCGAAGGCAGGGTCAAAAGGGAAACAGGTGAGAATCCTGTACGATCGCGTCACTGTGACAGTGTAGTGTCAGCCATGATGTCACTGCAGCAGATATCCCTGACGGTCGCAAGACAGGGATGCAGGCTGCGGGAAGGCGGCTGCCACGTTGATGCTGGAGCCAGGAAACCTGCCGGATATAAGGGTACAGGCTAAGGGACTAGCCGGGCCACGCGGGATTGGCCGTACCGTAAACAGCATATAGTGTTGATTTATGGTGCCTTCTTTTCCATATGGGTCTTTCCGTAAGATCCGCAAGAAATGAGGCGCTTTTTATTCCGTAATCATTTTAGTTTGAAAATGAGTATATCAGAATGAAAAAGAAAATTTTGGTGCTTCTTCTCGGACTCTCGATGATCATGATGTTTGCATTTGCGACCGGATGCAGCAAGCAGGAGTCAGAGCCTGAAGAGGCAGAAACAGAAGAAACCGCAGATGCAGAAGCAGAAGACGACGAAAACTACGAGACAGGAGATGCATCATTGGACAACCCGAGAAACCAGGATGAGATCGGTGAAAACGAACTGCTTGTCGTAAGCTTCGGAACAAGCTTTAATGACAGCCGCCGCCTTACCATCGGCGCTGTTGAGCAGGCTATCGAAGATGCTGTAGGCGATACCTACAGTGTGCGCAGAGGCTTCACCGCGCAGATCATTATCGATCACATAATGAAGAGAGATAAGGTAAAGATAGACAATGTCACAGAAGCTCTCGACAGAGCCGTAGACAACGGAGTAAAGACACTTGTCGTTCAGCCGACACACCTCATGAACGGACTTGAATATGACGAGCTCAAGGAGACACTTGCCGGATACGCTGATTCATTCGATAAAATCGCAGTAGGCGAACCGCTGCTGACATCGGACGATGATTTCAGCAGAGTTGCAGATGCCATGATCAACGCAACAAAGGACTATGACGACGGCGAGACGGCTATCGTATTTATGGGTCACGGTACAGAAGCAGAGTCCAACGCGATCTACGAAAAGATGCAGGGCGTAAGGGATGACAAGAGCATGACGAACTACTTCATCGGAACAGTTGAAGCGACTCCATCGCTCGAGGATGTCATGGCTGCAGTAGGAAAGGGTGAATACAAGAGAGTCATACTGAGACCTATGATGGTAGTTGCGGGTGACCTTGCAAACAACGACATGGCTTCACCTGACGATCCTGAATCATGATATTCGCAGTTCAAAGAGGCCGGCTATGACGTAGAGTGCGTTCTTGAAGGCCTCGGACAGATACCGGCAGTTCAGAAGCTCTACGTTGAGCATGCTCAGGCTGCTATCGAATCTGTTAAGTAACGTCAGCGGGCGGAACATCTGCTTTTCAGATAGTTGACGGATAAGTGCTATGGGTAAATACAGATCAATATCGATGTATAAAATAATATGAATATTAAAAAAACTAAATCCATTACGATCCTGCTGATCCTGACGCTGCTGCTGACTCTATCTGCGTGCGGAGCTCCATCCGAAAGCGCGGAGCAGGAAGAGAGCAGTGACCGGGTCGCTTCGGCGGAGGAAATGACGGATGTCGATGAAGTCGGATATGAGGGCATGACAGCTGTCGCAGCTGATCAGCTGAACGATGGCAGCTATGATATAAGTGTTGAATCCAGCTCTTCTATGTTCAATATCGAGGCCTGCAGGCTCACGGTCAAAGACGGTAAAATGACTGCTGTCATGACTATGGGCGGTACAGGCTACAGATACATAACGATGGCATCTGCTGAAGAGGCGGCAAAGGCTGACGAATCGGAATATATTTATCCTGAAGAGGATGCGGAGGGGCGCCATACATATACCGTCTCGGTAGAGGCGCTGGATAAGGCGGTCAAATGCGCTGCGTTCAGCGATAAAAAGGAAAAATGGTATGACAGGACGCTGGTATTCAGTTCATCAGCTCTGCCGCTCAGCGCATTCAGAGAAGGCGTGCTGACGACTCCGGCTGATCTTGACATAGAAGACGGAGATCACGAGATCGGAGTAACTCTTTCCGGCGGTTCGGGAAGAGCGGGCGTGGACTCGCCTGCGCGTATCCGCAAGTCCGGAGACAGCTACGTAGCAGAGATCACATGGAGCAGTCCGCATTATGACTACATGATAGTAGACGGACAAAAGTATCTGCCGGTCAACGAAGACGGTAACTCTGTGTTTGAGATACCGGTCCTGTTCTTTGACAGGCCGATGCCTGTGATCGCAGATACAACTGCTATGAGTGAGCCTCACGAGATCGAATACACATTGCTGTTTGACTCGGGGTCGCTCAAATAAACAAAAAAGATATGCAGCAGAGACTCTGCCTGTATAAGGGGTCTCTGCTGCATTGTGTTAATAAACATAATAAAATGATAAGAAACGCAATATTATACAAAGAGAGACGCCGTAAAGCACTTTACAAAGCATTTCACAAAACATTTCATAAAACCCCAGGCTGTTCTGCTGCGCGATCAGAGTCTGCGTCAATCGTCACATCAGCTTTTGACCAAAAACCTGTAGCTGTACTGACAGCAGTCATTATTACTGTCTGCCTGTTCTTTACAGGATGCAGCAGCATGGGAGATGCGAAAAACACAGACAACACCGACAATACAGGAAATGCTTCTCAAAGCGCGCTGATCGAAGAGCATCACACGGGAAGCATGGAGCTCGATCACGCGACGCAGTTTCATGCTGATTATTATGATGACGGCATCACCATGGTCACAGTAGAGGATGGCCTTGATTACATCCTGGCGCCGGATCCTGATGATCTGCCGGACTGGCTGACAGAAGCGGAAACAGAGGGGCGTACTGTTATCGGCGTTCCCGCAGCCCCTGTCTATATGGCTGCATCCTCCGGCATGGATCTGATAGCTGCCATTGGCGCGCTGGATGCCGTATCCATGACCAGCACGGCCGCGAAGGACTGGGCGATCCCCGAGATAAGGGAGCTGGTCGAATCAGATGCCATACACTATATCGGCAAATACAGGGCGCCTGATTATGAGGCTCTTGTCGAAGAGGAGACCGGTCTCGCGATAGAGTCTACGATGATATATCACAGCCCGCAGGTCAAGGAGGCAATAGAGGAGCTCGGGATACCGGTGCTTGTCGAGAGATCCAGCTATGAACAAGATGCTCTCGGACGTCTGGAAGGGATAAAGCTGTACGGCCTGCTTTTCGGTAAAGAGCAGGCGGCGGAGTCATATTATAAAAAAGCAGCCTCCCGAATCGCTTCAGTTGATACTGACTCAATCAGGGAGACGCCTTCGGTCGCGTTCTTTTCCGTAAACTCAAACGGCTCGGTAGTTGTGAGGAAACCCGGCGATTATGTAACGGGAATGATCGAAACGGCCGGAGGCAGATACGCTCTTGACGGCATCACGGATGAAGAGGACAATGCCCTTTCAACTATGAATATGCAGATGGAGGCGTTTTATGACATGGCCGTCGACGTCGATATACTGATATACAACAGCGCGATCGAATCCGACCTGAACACTGTCTCTGAGCTAACAGCGCTTGCGCCGCAGTTTGAGGATTTCAAGGCGGTCAAAGAGGGCGATGTCTGGTGCACCAACAAGAGCGTCTTCCAGAAAACGACGGGCGCAGCGGACATGATAGTCGAAATGAACCGCATTTTTGCCGGCGCCGGTGATGGCGGTATGGAATATTTCCACAAACTGAGATAGAATCTTACAGATGAACAACAAAAGGATAGCGTTTTGTTATACCGCGCTGGGCATCCTTCTCCTGGTGCTGATCATCATGAATATGCTGATGGGAAGCTCCTCTATGACTGCAGGGGATGCTTTTCGCATACTCTTTTCACATGATACTGTCTCCAGATACGGCAGGATAGTCTGGGATATACGCATGCCGAGGATAATCGCTGCGGCTCTGCTCGGCGGAGCGCTGGCAGTCTCAGGTTTTTTGCTGCAGACTTTTTTTTCGAATCCAATTGCCGGCCCGTATATACTCGGGATATCTTCAGGCGCGAAGCTGGTCGTTGCCTGCGCTATGGTATATGCTCTGACTCACGGCATCATGCTGCATTCTTTTGTCATGATCATAGCCGCGTTTATCGGCTCTCTTGCCGTTACTGCTGTTATACTTTTGATCTCGGGAAAAGTCAGGAGCATGTCCGTTCTCATAGTGTGCGGCGTTATGGTCGGATACATCTGCTCGGCTGTGACTGAGTTCCTGATCACCTTTGCCGACGATTCCAATATTGTCAATCTGCACAACTGGTCCATGGGCAGCTTTTCAGCTGTGAGCTGGGAGAATATCAGAGTAATCGCCCCTGTAGTTGCGATAACTGTGATATTGTCCTTTCTTTTATCTAAACCGATGAACGCTATTCAGATGGGAGAGCATTACGCCGTCAGCGTAGGCGTGAACATCAGGGCGTTCAGGACGGGGCTGATAATGCTGTCGAGCATTCTCTCGGCTACCGTGACGGCTTTTGCCGGACCGATCTCTTTTGTAGGAATTGCAGCGCCTCACCTCATCAGGTCGATCACCGACACGTCAAGACCGATAGTCATGATACCGCAGTGCTTCCTCGGAGGATCAGTGTTCTGTCTGCTCTGCGATCTGCTCGCGAGAAATCTCTTCGCGCCGACCGAGATGAGCATCAGCTCCATGACAGCCGTATTCGGCGCTCCTGTAGTGATCGCGATGCTGATAGGAAGGAAGGCGAGATGAAAAGCGATGAGATAAGAAGAGGCTCGACCGGAAGCGGCGGCTCAAAAGAAGTCATCAGAACGGAGAGCCTCGATTCAGGCTATGGCCGTAAGGTGATAGTCGCCGGCGCGGAGCTGAGTGTGATGCCCGGAGAGATCGCGGTCCTGATAGGACCGAATGGAGCCGGCAAATCGACCGTTCTTAAGACCATCGCGGGACAGCTCGAAACGATAGCCGGTACGGTATTCATAGGCGGCAGGGACAGGACTGAGTATGCATCTGCTGATATAGCGAAGAAACAGGCCGTAATGCTGACTGAAAGGCAGCCTGCCGAAAAGATGAGCTGCATGGAAGTGGTCTCTCTCGGCAGATATCCCTATACCGGGCGTTTTGGCATACTGTCCCGGGAAGACCGCAGGATAGTCCGCGAGACCATGGAACTGGTGCATATAAGCGAGCTGGCAGAGAGGGATTATGATCAGATCAGCGACGGACAGAGGCAGAGAGTGCTGCTTGCAAGGGCGATCTGTCAGGAGCCTGAGATAATGCTGCTGGATGAACCGACATCATACCTCGACATAAGGCACAAGCTCGAGTTTCTGGATCTGCTCAGGGACCTGGCGCGGCATCGCGGCATCGCCGTCATAATGTCCATGCATGAGCTGGAGCTCGCGCATCTGACAGCCGACAGCGTTATCTGCATATCTGCTGCAGGCAGAGTGGAAAAGGCAGGCCCGCCGGAAGAGGTGTTTACGGACGAACTGATAAGCAGGCTGTACGGACTGGAGGACGGAAGGCTGAGGCAGGTATATTCGGGATTCGCGGAGAGCATCGGTAAAATGACGGATAACATCGGTAAAAAAACGGAGAGCCGGTAAAGAAACAATGTCTAAGGTAATAATGATACAGGGCACCATGTCCAACGCGGGCAAAAGCCTGCTTGCCGCGGGACTTTGCCGCATATTCAGGCAGGACGGATACAGGACAGCCCCTTTCAAATCTCAGAATATGGCTCTAAACTCCTTTGTTACAAGGGAGGGGCTTGAGATGGGAAGAGCTCAGGTCGTTCAGGCTGAGGCGGCCGGGATAGAGCCGCTCGTCTGCATGAACCCTGTGCTGCTCAAGCCGACTGATGACGAGGGCTCGCAGGTGATAGTGAACGGCAGGCCCATCGGCAATATGAAGGCCAGGGATTATTTCAAGTATAAAACACAGCTCATTCCTGTTATTAAGGATGCGTTCCACCGTCTCGAGGAGATGGCGGACATCATTGTGATAGAGGGAGCGGGCTCGCCCGCGGAGATCAACCTCAGGGAGAACGATATAGTAAATATGGGACTTGCGGAAATGCTGGACGCGCCTGTGCTGTTGGTCGGGGATATAGACCGGGGAGGAGTTTTCGCACAGCTTCTCGGTACCATCATGCTCCTCGAGGGAAGCGAGCGTGAGCGCATCAAAGGCCTCGTAATAAACAAGTTCAGAGGCGATAAATCGCTGCTGGACAGCGGGATAGAAATGCTCGAGGACAGAGGCGGCATTCCGGTAGCCGGCGTCGTGCCGTATATGGATATAAAGGTCGAGGATGAGGATTCTCTTTCGGAACGTCTAGCATATTCAGCGGGTCGCGCAGCGTACAGCGGGGAAACAGCTGTCGACATAGCCGTGATCAGGCTGCCGAAGATATCTAATTTTTCAGATATGGATGTGTTTGAGCAATTTCCGGATGTATCTGTGAGATATGCAGGAAGAGCCGCGGAGCTTGGAGAGCCGGATATGATCATTATCCCTGGTTCGAAAAGCACTATAGCCGATCTCAGATGGCTGAGAGAGTCTGGCTTTGAAACGAGCATTACAGAGTGCTGCAGGTGCGGCATACCTGTATTCGGTATCTGCGGAGGCTACCAGATGATGGGTGAAGAGGTCTCGGATCCTGACGGCGTCGAGGGAGGAGGCTGCATCAAAGGCCTCGGCTTGCTTCCGGTATCTACTGTGCTCGCAGGCGATAAAAAGACGAAGCAGTTCCGCGGCAGCTTTGAGGATGCGGACGGATTGTTCAGCGGTCTTAGAGGCATGGACATCGAAGGATATGAGATCCATATGGGGCGTACCGGACTGAGCGTACGCGCTGATCTGAGCGCCGGATCTGCATCGGATACGCCGCCAAAGCATTTCAGCTCAGACGATACAGGATTCTGCCGGGATAATATATACGGCACTTATGTACACGGCATCTTCGACCGCGGCGAGATCGCGCGGGAGATAGTCAGTGCTCTCGCTGAGCGAAAGGGCGTGAGGATAAGGGACGCAGGAGCCATGGATCACAGGGAATTCAAGGAAAGAGAATATGACAGACTTGCGGATATCCTGAGAGCTTCGCTCGATATGGAACGCATATACGATATGCTGAGGGAGGCTGCGATTTGATAAACATCGACCCTTTTAACAAAGACAGATATGACGAGATAAGGCAGCGCTGGGACAGGGTTGCAAAGCCGCTGAACAGCCTTGGACGCTTTGAGGAGATGACGGCGCGCATTGGCGCGGCGCAGGACTCTGCCGATGTGGACATAAGGAAGCGCGCAGTGATAATTATGTGTGCCGATAACGGCATCGTAGCAGAGGGCGTCAGCCAGTCGGGCCAGGATGTCACGGCTGCAGTCGCGGCATGGATGGGCCGCGGCGAGAGCTCTGTATGCAAAATAGCGAAGAAATGCCGGACGGATACCATTGCGGTCGATGTCGGCATCAACATGGAAGGAAGCCCCGCGGGAGTCATAGACCGCAAGGTCATGCGCGGGACGAGAGATTTTGCGCTTGAACCCGCGATGACCGAGGATGAATGCATGCAGGCGATAGATGCGGGCATAGACATTGTCTGCGAGTGCAGCGCGAGGGGCTACAGGCTGCTTGCCACGGGAGAAATGGGCATAGGCAACACGACCACGAGCTCTGCGCTGGCCTCGGCCCTTCTCGGAATGGATGTGTCTGTCATGACCGGGAGAGGGGCCGGCCTGAGCAACGCAGGCCTCAAAAATAAAATGCGTGTGATACAGGATGCCCTGAACAGATACTGTCCCGAGGATGATCTTGATATCGAAAGCCCGGAATACACGTCCCTGATGCTTTCCTGCGTCGGGGGACTGGATATAGCCGGACTTGCAGGGGTATTTATCGGCGGAGCAATGAACCATATACCGGTGATCATAGACGGGTTTATCAGCGCGGTGGCAGCTCTCGCAGCAGAGCGGCTGGTTCCGGGCTGCCGCAATTATATGATAGCTTCGCATATCGGCAGGGAACCCGGCATGAAATATATACTGGACACTCTGGGCCTCGAGCCTGTGCTGGATGCCGGACTGGCGCTCGGAGAGGGGACAGGTGCGGTCATGCTTATGCCGCTTCTCGATATGGCTCTTGCACTCTATTCGGACGGACTTTTTTTTGAGGAAACCGCAGTGGAACAGTATCATCATTTTGATGAAAACAATACCATCCTTATAATCGGATATCCCGACAGCGGCAAATCGGAGCTTGCGGAGAAGACTGTACTTGAGATCTCAGGTCCGGGAGAGAGGATATATCTCGCGACCATGATCCCTTACGGAGAAGAAGGCAGCGCAAGGATAGAAAAGCACCGCCGTATGAGGGCGGGAAAGGGCTTTGACACTCTTGAAGCGCCGCTTGATGTTTACGACAGCCTGACCGAATACATGAAAGGCGTCGAAGGCGAGCCGGGGGACAAGACTGTTCTGCTTGAATGCGTGTCCAACCTGACTGCTAATGAACTCTTTGAGAGACACAGTGACCCCGGGACTGCGGCGGACAAGATATGCGATGACATAGAAAAGATATCAAAAATGGTCCGCAACCTTATCATTGTCACCAACCATTTTGATAAGCAGAGCGGATTTGATGAAGAGACTGCCGCTTATGCCTCAATACTTGATATAATTAACGACAGGCTCAGCAATATTGCTGACAGAGTGATAAAGCTGTGAGACAGATATGAGACTATTAAGGACTGTTGCCGTAACATTTGCGCTGTATTCGAGGATACCGATGCCGCACTTTGAGTGGCGAGATGAGGATATGACATACAGCATAGCTTTGTTCCCGTGGGTAGGAGCCGTGATCGGACTTGTCTTTGTCTGCGTGTACAGAGCCGGAATCCTGCTGTCTGTGCCGCTGACAGCTGTCTGTCTGCTTATGACAGCTGTTCCTGTTGTCATTACAGGCGGCTTTCATATCGATGGCATCATGGATGTCTCGGACGCCCTCTCATCATACGGAAGCAGGGAGGATAAGCTAAGGATATTGAAGGATCCGCATATAGGGGCCTTCGCTGTAATAAGGCTCTGTGTGTGCGGTCTGGTCTATATGGCGTCTCTGATCACGCTTGCAGGCTCTGCAAAAATTTCAGCTGCGGGCAGTGCATACGAAGCGGTGCTGATACTGGCGGCGGGATTCTTTACGGCAAGGGCGTTCAGCGCTCTCGGTGTCCTGAACCTCAGGTCGGCAAAAAATGAAGGCATGCTGTTTTATGAAGCCTCGTGCGCCGGAAGCGGCAGAAAAGCAAATAATATACTCTGCTCGCTATGGATATGCGCAGTCAGCATTCTGATCATATATATCGATCCTGTAATGGGGATCGCGGAGATGCTTACTGCGGCTGCTTGCTTTGCATGGTATAAATATAAGTGCTATAAGGAATTCGGAGGCATAACGGGAGATACCGCCGGCTGGTTCGTTACGGTATGCGAGACCGCTCTTGCAGCTGCTGCGGCCTTGGTATGCCTCTCTCGCGGTTTATGAGTCCCCATTGACTCATCAGTCTCGCCGTCTCAAATGACTTACAGGTAAAAGGAGTGCGAAATAAAATGAAGATGAAGCTTACGCTTATAAGGCATGGTCAGACACAGGGAAATATTGAGCGCAGATTCTCAGGATGCAGGACCGATGAGCCTCTTACGGATGCGGGAAGAACTGCTCTCTGCGCAGTCGGCGGATCAGGCGGCAGCGGAGGCATAGGCGAAGGCAGCATGGTATTCGTCAGCCCCATGATACGCGCTCGTGAGACTGCCGAAATACTGTTTCCCGGCCTCGAAAAGACCGTGATCGAAGACCTTAAGGAGATGGATTTCGGAATGCTTGAGCCTCACAATCATGAGGAGCTGGACGGAGATCCGGATTATCAGGCATGGATAGACAGCGGAGGACTGGCTGAGATCCCGGGCGGCGAGAGCATAGCTTCATTTTCACAAAGAGCTATGAGGGGACTTGCGGCGGCCGTAAGACAGGCTGCATCGTCCGCGTCAAAAGAGATATATGCGGTTGCTCACGGCGGAACGATAATGGCGATAATGAGCAGTCTTACAGGCAGAGCTTATTATGATTTTATGTCGGATAACGGATGCGGATATACAGTTGAGCTGGAGGTAGATGATGCAGGAAATATCGTTGCTGCAGGCGCATATGATCGCTTTTGCGGCGGGATACGTGATGGATCTTGTGATAGGTGATCCTCATTCTCTGCCTCATCCAGTAAGATGGATAGGATCTCTGATAGCAGTTCTGGACAAAAGCCTGCTCGGAGAGCTGCCGGATGAAGGCAGCCGCGACCCGGACAGGGAGAGAAGGCGCGGCGCCGTACTTGTGATCATCGTGATCGCTGCCACCCTGCTGATTTCCGCAGCGGTAATGACGACTGCATATCACATTTCCCCAGCTGCGGGCATCATCGCCGAAGCCGTGCTGACATGCTACACTCTTGCGGCAGCGAGCCTTCGCAAGGAGAGCATGAAGGTGTATGAGGAGCTGAGCAAAGGTGAACTCGAGGGAGCTCGGAGGGCTGTTTCCATGATCGTCGGAAGAGATACGGCGGCGCTCGACGAAAAAGGCGTTACGAAGGCTGCTGTGGAGACAGTAGCAGAGAATTTTTCGGATGGCGTGATCGCTCCCATGCTGTATAATGCATTAGGCGGGCCGGTCGCCGGTCTTGTTTACAAGGCTGTAAACACCATGGATTCCATGATAGGCTACAAAAATGACCGCTACCGGTGGTTCGGGACGGCTGCGGCAAGGCTCGACGACGTCTGCAGCTTCATACCGGCCAGGCTCAGCGCCCTGCTGCTGATCGCAGCGAGTGCGTTCGCAGGGAGTGATTATGATCCGGCAAATGCACTCAGGATATGGAGGCGCGACAGGCATAATCACAAGAGCCCGAACGCGGCCCAGACGGAGAGTGCGTGCGCCGGCGCGCTCGGACTGCAGCTTGCGGGCGATGCAAGCTATTTTGGCAGGGTAGTACATAAGCCGACTATAGGCGATGATACGAGAGCTATAGAAGCTTACGATATAGTAAGGGTAAACAGGCTGATGATAATGTCGTCAGCAATCGGGGAATTGTTATGTCTTCTGGTTATATTTACGATGAATACAATAAGATGAGCGAAGAGGCCCGGGCGAAGGCTGAGGGTAGGACCATAGTACGAAAAGAGGAGCCGGATACTATGTCCGGACGGGTCGGACACGGGGGAGACGTCTACAGAAACAGGGTCAGGCTTGATTTTTCGGTCAGTCTCAACCCGATGCCGCTTCCGCAGAGCATAATGGATGCGGCATTGATCGGCCTCAGCGAGATGCATCAGTATCCGGATCCCGTTCAGCAAAAGCTGAGAGAGGGGATCGCCTCATTCGAAAACGCAGCTGTCCGAAATGTGATATGCGCAAGCGGCGCGTCCGAACTGCTTATGGCAGTGTGTCACGCATTCAGGCCGCGAAGAGCGCTCGTTACAGCCCCATGCTATGCGGGCTATGAGAGGGCTCTTCGGGCTGTGGGAGCGGAAATGATCGAGTATACACTTGACGAGGCGAACGGTTTCAGACTGGATGACGGACTGCTGTACACTCTGCCCGGTGCGAACATAGACATGATCATCCTGGCGGATCCCAATAATCCTGACGGCAGACTCATGGACGCGGGACTCAAAAAGAGGATATCGGATGTGTGCGATGGCATGGGGATCACTCTTGTTATAGATGAATGCTTCCTGCCGCTGACCGTAAGGGGACTGACCAGAGAGCCTATACGGGACCGCGCCCTGCATCTCAGAGCTTTTACCAAGACTTTTGCCATGCCCGGCATCAGGATAGGATATATGCTCTCGGCCGATACACAAAAGCTTTCAAAGATATCCGGTCATCTGCCGGAATGGAATGTATCGAGGATCGCCGAAAAAGCCGGTGAAGCCGCGGCGGAGGTGATGCGCAATACTTCGTATCTGCAGAATTCAGTCGCGTATATAAGCTCCGAAAAGCAGCGGCTGACACAGGGACTCGCCATGCTCGGCATCAAGGTGTACGAAAGCGATGCCAATTATATACTGTTCAAAAGCAGGGCGGGACTGTATCAGGATCTGCTCTCCAAGGGGATAATGATAAGGCGCTGCTCGGATTACAGCGGTCTTGACGAGCATTTTTACCGGATCGCAGTCAGGACGCGTGATGATAACAATGTGCTGCTCAGGACTCTTAAGAGCCTGCTGTGATGAGACGATGGGGTCGCTTCGAAAATTATGAAACCTGAAGATATAGAAAAGAAAAGCTTTGCGATAATAGCGGATGAGCTTGCGGAGATGGGTATTGTCCTCGACCCGGTCAATGATCCGGTCATCAGGAGAGCGATACACACGACCGCTGATTTTGAGTATGCAAAGACTCTTGTTTTTTCGGAGAATGCTGTTGAAAAGGCAAGGGATCTCATACGCGGCGGAGCCGATATAGTGACAGATACCAATATGGCGCTCACGGGCATAAACAAAAAACGCCTTGCAGCCTGCGGAGGCTCTGTTCGATGCTATATGGCTGATGCTGATGTTGCCGCAGAGGCAAAGAAGCTTGGTGTGACCAGGGCGTCGGTAAGCATGGAGCACGCCGCTTCGGATATAGATGCATCCGGCAAAAAGACGATATTTGCGGTCGGAAATGCTCCGACTGCTCTCATCGCGCTCAGAGAGATGTACGACAGGGGCATTTTTGTGCCTGATTTTGTCATAGGCGTTCCGGTAGGCTTCGTCAATGTGGTCGAATCCAAGGAGCTTATACTCGATACTGAGATTCCGCATATAGTGAACCGCGGACGCAAGGGCGGCAGCAATGTAGCGGCTGCGATAGTCAATGCTCTTTTGTATGGGCTTTAGCGGGAGATAAGCGGATGAGGGAGCTGAGAAACGGTTTTACTACCGGAAGCTGCGCAGCCGCGGCGGCAAAGGCCGCCTGCCTGATGCTGCTGACCGGAAACAAAAGGGATTCGATCTCGATAGTCACGCCAAAGGGCCTGATCTTTGACACAGAGATACTGGACAGCTCTGTGTCTGAATCCTCGGCAAAGTGCGCTGTGAGAAAGGACGGAGGGGATGACCCCGATGTGACGACCGGCGCTCTTGTCTATGCAGAGGTCGCTTATGCGGAGCCGGCTTGCGCGGAGCCGTCTGAGCAGTCGGGACCGCATATAGTCATATTCGGAGGAGAGGGAGTAGGCAGGGTAACAAGGCCGGGGCTGGATCAGCCGCCCGGAGAATACGCGATCAATTCCGTTCCCCGCCGCATGATAAGAGATGAGCTGCTCGAGGTATGCGGCTTGTGTGACTACAGAGGCAGCCTTGCGGTCACAATATCAGTGCCGGGAGGCGCCGAAATAGCAAAAAAGACTTTCAACCCGAGGCTCGGGATCGAGGGAGGCATATCGATCATAGGCACTTCCGGCGTGGTCGAGCCGATGAGCGAGCAGGCCATAATAGATACGATCAAAGTGGAGTTGAGGCAAAAGAGAGCTGAAGGGAACAGCACAGCCTTCATTTCACCGGGCAATTACGGACTGGATCATATGAGAGACAGCTATGGGATCGACCTGGATCAAAGCGTCAAATGCAGCAATTTTATAGGTGATACCATAGATATGGTCGTAAGCATGGGCTTTGATAATATGCTGCTCACCGGACACGCAGGCAAGCTGGTCAAGATAGCCGGCGGCATAATGAATACGCATTCGCGAATGGCTGACTGCAGGATGGAGATCATCGCAGCAGCTGCCGCTCGGGAGGGCGCCGATACGGCATTTCTGAACAGCATACTCGACTGCCTTACGACTGACGAGGCCTTTTCGCTCCTGGATGAGCGCGGCATGCTGCATGCGGTATGCGAGAGGATAATGGAGCGAATTGCAGCCAATCTCGAAAAGAGGGCGGCAAGGGCCGCAGGAACGGATATAACAGATGCGGGACTGAGCGGAGCAGACTGCTGCAGGAGAGGCAGCAGCAAGGCTCTGCGCATCGAATGCATAATGTACACAAAGGAGCACGGACAGCTTGCCGCAACGAAAGGCGCGGCTCAGCTGCTCGCAGAGGTAAAATAAATGATTAAACAGGTATATTTCGTCGGCGCAGGACCGGGAGCAGCGGATCTCATCACTCTGAGAGGAAAGAGAATAATTGAAGGGTCTGATGTGATCATCTACGCGGGATCCCTTGTGAACCCTGAGCTGCTGAACTACGCGAAGCAGGGCGTGGAGATATATAACAGCGCGTATATGACGCTCGAACAGGTTCTGGAAGTCATGAAAAAGAGCGCTGAAGCAGGCCTTACGGTCTGCAGGCTCCATACAGGTGATCCGAGCCTGTACGGAGCTGTAAGGGAGCAGATGGACGCGCTCGATGAACTCGGTATCAGCTATGAGTCCTGCCCCGGAGTTTCCGCCGCGTTCGGAGCTGCAGCCGCGATGGATATCGAGTACACTCTGCCGGGTATCTCGCAGTCTCTTGTAATTACGAGAATGGCAGGCAGTACAGCCGTGCCTCCGAAGGAGAACATCGAGAGCTGGGCTTCCCATGGAGCCACTATGGCGATCTATCTCAGCACGGGTATGCTGGGAGAGCTGACGGAGAGGCTGATCGCAGGCGGATACAGTGCTGATACGCCGGCTGCGATAATATATAAGGCAACATGGCCCGATGAGGAATACTACCGCTGCAGGCTCTCGGAACTCGAAAAAACGGCAGCGGACCACGGCATCACCAGGACGGCGCTAATACTCGTCGGTGAAGCCATAGCTCCAAAGGATTACGAAAAATCAAAGCTGTACGACAGGGATTTTGAGACGGAGTTCAGGCCGGCTGCATCCGGCAGCGGATCCGTAAAATAGCAACAATGGAAGCGGTAATAATCACATTTACAAAAAAAGGCTGTGAGCTGGGAACACGGATCAGAGAAGAGCTCGAGGGCGGATACGCGCCGGGCAGCACGGACTCGGAGGCATTGAGCTGCAGGCTTGTCTATAAGGATGCGCTGCTCCCGGATGTATGCAGGGACGCTTTTGAGAGATCACTTCCTCTCGTTTTTGTCGGAGCTGCCGGCATCGCTGTTCGCTCGGTAGCGCCTTTTGTCAAAGACAAGCTGAGCGATCCTCCGGTCATCGTTATCGATGAACTCGGCAGATTCGTGATCCCGCTCCTCTCAGGACATCTTGGAGGCGCAAATGAGCTGGCGCTGAGGATAGCCGCTGTGTCAGGCGCCATACCTGTCATCACCACCGCAACGGATATAAACGAGGTCTTTGCCGTCGATCTCTTTGCGAAGGAAAACGGCCTCAGTATAATGAACAGGGAGGGCATAGCAAGGGTCTCATCCGCCGCGCTCGAAGGCAGAGCGGTGACTTTATCGATACAGGGATATCCGCCGCAGGGCGATGTCGACGTGCTGGTCAGCGGGGACATGCCTGAAGGCTGCCTCCGTGACGCGGCGTCTATAGTGCTCTGCCCAAAGAAATACGCTCTCGGGATGGGCTGCCGCAGGGGCAAATCATTTGAGGAACTAAGGGCGTTCGCGGAAAAAGTGCTGTATGAAGGCGGCATCGACCGTAGAGACGTCGGCTGCATCGCCACTATAGATATCAAAAAGGATGAAGAGGGGCTCAGGGCTCTGTCGCAGGCATGGCGCTTGCCGCTTATAGCATTTGATGCGGAGCTGCTTGCAGGGGCAGAGGCCGGACAGCCGGAGGGATTCTCTCACTCTGAGCTGGTGCTTGAAAGGACCGGCGTTGACAATGTATGCGAGAGGGCGGCGGTACTGGCAGCGGGAGCAGGAGCTGAGCTCAGGATCCGTAAAACAGCTGAGAACGGTATGACTGCAGCGGTCGCGGCAAGACGTCCGTCATAGGGAAAGGCATAATAAGCATGACAGACAGTGATAAGCAAAATAAGAAACAGGGCAGGATCACGGTGGTAGGGATGGGCCCCGGAACTGAGTCCATGATGACTCAGCAGGCGAGTAGGGCCCTCGATCAGGCTGATGTGATAGTCGGATATACGGTATATCTGGATCTCCTTGGGAACAGGTTCAAAAATAAAAGATTCCTCACTACAGAGATGAAGCAGGAGACTGAGAGATGCAGGCTGTGTTTCGAGGAGGCTGCAAAGGGCAGTGATGTCGCTATGGTCTGCAGCGGTGATGCCGGGATCTACGGAATGGCGTCGCTGCTGTTTGAGATGAGAGAGGAATTCGCGGCTGCGGGCGAAATGAAAACAGCATATGAAATAAAGATTGATGTCGTTCCGGGCATAACTGCTGCATCGAGCGGAGCCGCCGTGCTCGGCGCGCCGCTGAACCATGATTTTTGCGTGATAAGCCTCTCGGATCTGCTGACGCCGTGGGAGCTGATAGAAAAGAGACTGAGGGCTGCAGCCGAAGGCGATTTCGCGATAGCCTTATACAATCCGTCGAGCAGGAAGAGGCATGACTATCTCATGAAGGCCTGCGACATACTGCTGGAGACGGCAGAGCCGGGACGGGCCTGCGGATATGTCAGGAACATCGGCAGACAAGGTGAAGAATACGTGACGTGCACACTTGCGGAATTGAGATCTGCCGAGGTCGATATGTTCACGACTGTGTTCATCGGCAATTCGCAGACCAGGATATCAGGCGGCAGGCTCATAACTCCGAGAGGATATATAAATAAGAGGAGGCAGCTATGACAGAAACGATAAATACTCCTGTAGAGGCGGGCGAAAACAAGCAGGTAAATGAGAGCGGAAAAAGGCCGCTGATATTTGCCGGGACTACCGAAGGCCGGCAGATGTCAGTGAGGCTGTCCGCAGCCGGCATCGAACACATAGTCTGTGTTGCCACAGCATACGGAGAGCTTGTGATGGAGCCGGGACGCTTTGCGGATATAAGACAGGGAAGGCTCAGCGAGCCTGAAATGGAGGCTCTTATATCCACTGAGGCATCCGTGGTCTTTGATGCCACCCATCCTTATGCTCAAGAGGTCACGAAAAACATCCGGGAAGCAAGCTTTCGCACGGGAACGGCATATGTCAGGATAATCCGGAGGGAGAGCGCCGCGGGCGATCCCGCAGGCATCAGTACGTTTGCCGACGCCGCTTCATGCGCCGATGCGCTGACCGGGACTGAGGGCAATATATTGCTGACTACCGGAAGCAAGGACCTGCATTTTTACGCCAAGGATGAAGAGGTCAGGACCAGGCTGTATGCAAGAGTGCTGCCGTCTGTTGAGAGCATTACTCTCTGTGAGGCGTTCGGTCTGCACGGCAGACAGGTGATAGCGATGCAGGGACCGTTCAGCTATGAAACGGATCTGGCAATGATCAGGCAGTACGATATACGCACGCTTGTTACCAAGTCCAGCGGTTCTGCCGGAGGATATGACGAAAAAATGCAGGCGGCGGCAGAGGCAGGCATCGATGTCTTTGTTATAGGAAGGCCTGCAGAGGAAAACGGCCTGTCGGTCAGCGAGGCCCTGCACGCGTATTTCGGGCTTGAACCTGTGATCAGAGTCGATCTGGTCGGGACCGGTCCGGGCAGACAGAGCCTGATGACTGATGAAGCCCGGGAGGCAATAAGATCAGCTGAGATCATATTCGGCGCGCCTCGCATGATAGAGCCGTATAAGGACAAGCATGCCTGTCCGTATTATCTTGCGAAGGACATTATTCCGGTGATAGAGAAGGAAAGACCTGAGCGCATAGCTGTGCTGTTTTCGGGTGATACAGGCTTTTACAGCGGGGCCGCTTCGATGGCGCCGGAGCTTGACAGCTGGCTTTCGGACAAGGGATATGAGAGTCAGATAGTGATACATCCGGGGATATCTTCGTTCTCTTATCTGTCAGCGGCTGCGGGCATAAGCTATTCGGATGCCGGATTCTGCAGCATTCACGGCAGAGCGGATGATGAGAACACGGATGCTGTTATAAGAACTGTTCGCCGCAAAGAGAACACTTTCCTGCTTCTCTCAGGAGCGGCGGACGTAAGGAAGCTCGGCGGACTGCTTATCGAGAACGGACTGGAGGAGTGCACGGTAGTGCTTGGGAACCGGCTCTCGTACGACGATGAGATACTCGCTGCTCTGACGCCTGAGAAATGTAAAGCGGTCGTCAGAGAGGGCCTGTATACCGCGCTTATAGTCAACAAAAATGCCCTTGCGGATGATGCCGCAGCGCGTGAAGCGCATGCTTCCGGCGCTGAGGCTGCAGCTGCGGCTTCAGCTGCGAATACGGAGCCGCCTGCGGAGCGGCAGACCCTGCAGGGCGCAGGCAGCGACGAATCCATCGCAAGGAGGCTCATGCCTGTGATCGATGATGAGAGCTTTATCCGCGGCAGGGTGCCGATGAGCAAGGATAATATCAGGCATCTGAGCATAATGAAGCTCGATCTCAGGTCGGATTCCGTGGTCTACGACATAGGCAGCGGAACAGGCTCGGTCGCCTGTGAGATGGCGGGCCTGAGTGAGAGTCTCAGGGTCTATGCTATAGAGATGAAAGAGGATGCCTGCAATCTGATCAAGCAGAACGCGGATCATTTCGGATTAAGAAATATCGGAATAGTGTACGGAAAAGCTCCGGAGGCTTTTGCCGGGCTGGAGGCGCCGACGCATGCGTTCATCGGCGGCAGCTCGGGAAATCTCAGGAGCATAATAGAAGCTCTGGTGGACAAGCTCAGGTCTTCGGGCAGCGAAAACGGAATCAGGATAGTTGTGAACGCAGTCAGTCTGGAGACGATCTCGGAGCTGAGCAGCCTTGCATCTGTAGAGGGCGTAAGCGATGTAAGCATAGAGCAGGTCTCCGTCAGCAGATCGAGGAAGCTCGGCAAGCATCAGCTTATGACGGCTGAGAATCCTGTGATGATCGCGGCATTCACACTCGGTGCAGGGAAATGAAACAGTCACGCGTCATGACCGCCGCCGTGTCGAGCGGAAGCGGCAAGACCCTTATAACATGCGGTCTGCTGTCATTTCTGAAGGATAGAGGGATATCTGTCAGCTCCTTCAAATGCGGACCGGATTACATAGATCCGATGTTCCACCGAAGGGTGCTGGGAATACCGGGAGGAAACCTCGACAGCTTTTTTGCCGGTGAAGCTGAGATACGGAGGATGATCGCTGATGCCGATACAGACGCGTCAGTGATCGAGGGCGTAATGGGCATTTACGATGGCGTCAGCGTAAAATGCTCAAAAGCAGCTTCGGATAGCGGCGCCCGAAAAGCCCCGGCAGGAACTGCGGCTGCCGGCTCGTGCTATGAGATCGCAAGGATCACAGATACTCCGATCATCCTCATCGTCAACGTCAAGGGCATGGGGCAGACTATGATCTCCGTGATCAAAGGTGTTCTTGCTGATGATGACGAATGCCTCATAAGGGGCATAGTCCTTAACAGGATAAGCCGGTATTATTACGAAACTGTCAGACCGGGACTCGAGGCTGTCCTTGAGGGCATCAGCGAAGGCCGTGGCGCCGGAGTATATCTGCTGGGAGGCTTGCCGGATGCTGAGGATATTAAACTCGAAAGCAGACATCTGGGGCTCATGATGCCGCATGAGATAGATGATCTGCACGATCAGATAAAGAGAGCGGAGCAGCTGATAGCGGATAATCTCGATACCGAACGACTGCTTGATATCATGTCCGAAGCGGGGATACCCGGCGAGGTATCCGTACGTGAGGCAGGAGAAGCCGCAGGGACTGACGCAGGGACCGCAGCAGCTACCGCTGCAGATTCCGGATTTGACGGACCTGTGCTGGCTGCTGCCCGCGATGAGGCGTTTTGCTTTTACTATGAAGAAAACCTTCGGTTCGTCGAGAGCTGCGGCATACGAATCAGGGAATTCTCGCCGCTGCATGACAGCTGCGTTCCGGATGACGCAGACGGACTGCTGCTCGGCGGCGGATACCCCGAGCTCTATGCAGAGGCTCTCAGCAGCAATACAGGGATGATGGATTCGATAAGAGAGGCTCTCAGCGGCGGCATGCCGAGCCTTGCCGAGTGCGGAGGCTTCATGTATCTGCTTGACGGCATACAGGATCAAAACGGCAGTATGCTGCCCATGGCCGGCCTTGTACCGGGAACAGCGGCAAACAGCGGAAGGCTCGGAAGGTTCGGTTATATAATGGTGACAGGTGACTGCAGGGATGATCGTCCGGATCTGAATTATAAGGCTGCTGAAACGCTGATATCAGGCCTGTCGGTCAGGGGACATGAGTTCCACTACTATGATTCGGATAACAACGGTACTGACGCGCTTGCTGTCAAAGCCGGAAGCGGCAGGACATGGCAGTGCATGCACGCGGGACCGGAGCATCTATGGGGCTATCCGCATCTCTACTATCCTTCGTGTCCGGAGCTGATAAGGAGATTCCGGAGCGTCATGCTTCGTTACCGCGATAAGAGAGGGAAAAGGCATGGATAATTCGCACAGATTCTTTGAAAACAGGGATTGCAGGTATTATCCGTGCCACGAGGGAATAGATGATATCAATTGCCTGTTCTGCTACTGTCATATGTACGGATCCGGCAATTGCCCGGGGGAACCGAAATACATCACAAAAGGGGACAGGACCGTCAAGGTCTGCACCGGCTGCACGTTTCCTCACAGACCGGAGAACTACGACAAGGTGATAGAATTTCTCCGTCTGAACAAGTAACAAACGGACTCTTTTGCTTCATTTTTCAATCACTGAGAGCTCCGGGAAAGGATATCGATTTATAATGTCAGAGTTGATTTACAGACCGAGGAGGCTGCGCAGCACCCCTATGCTTCGCAGACTGGTCAGAGAAACAAGAATGGATCCCTCATCGCTGATCTATCCGATGTTCGTGACGGACGGACAGAACAGGACAGAGGAGATAAGCGCTCTGCCGGGTCAGTTCCGGTACACGGTGGACATGACGGATCCTAAGATAGAGGAAATGCTCGAGGCAGGCGTCAGCAGCATCATGCTCTTCGGCATACCTGATGAAAAGGATGAAAGAGGTTCACAGGCCTATGCGGAGGACGGAGTGATACAGAGAGCGGTAAGCCGCATCAAGAACAAGTATCCGGAAATGCTCGTCATTACTGACGTATGCCTCTGTGAATACACTTCGCATGGTCACTGCGGAGTAGTCTGCAAATGCGGAAACAGATGCGATGTCGACAACGATAAGACGCTCGAGCTGCTTCAGAAGACCGCTGTGTCGCACGCGGCAGCCGGGGCCGATATGGTCGCTCCCTCGGATATGATGGACGGCAGGGTAGGAGCAATACGCGAAGCCCTGGATGAGAACGGATTCACCAACATACCGATAATGTCATATGCCGTAAAATACGCATCGTCGTTTTACGGACCTTTTCGCGAGGCTGCAGGCTCGGCGCCGTCATTCGGCGACAGACGCAGCTACCAGATGGACTACCACAATCGCAGAGAGGGCATAAAGGAGGCCCTTCTGGACGTAGAGGAGGGCGCGGATATAATCATGGTCAAGCCTGCGATGGCTTATCTCGATATGACGAGGGAGATCCATGAAGTGACAGATGTGCCTGTTGCTGCGTACAGCGTCAGCGGTGAATACGCGATGGTAAAGGCTGCTGCTGAAAAAGGCTGGATAGATGCTGATTCGATCATATGTGAGATGGCTGTATCAGCTTACAGGGCAGGCGCGTCTATATATGAGACGTATTTCGCAAAGGAAATCGCTCAATTCATGAAGGAAGGCCGCATAGGATAGGCGAAAACGGGTGATCGATAATGCGTGACGCGTCAGATGAAATAAAAATCATAAAAGTGGGCAGCAGAGCAAGCAGGCTTGCTGTCATACAGTCAGAGCTGGTCATGGAACGAATAGAGAGGGCTTTTCCGGGAATCAGGACAGAGCTTGTCACTATGAAGACCACCGGCGACAGGATACTGGATAAGACTCTCGACAAGATAGGAGGCAAGGGACTCTTTGTCAGGGAGCTTGATGAGGCTCTTCGGACGGGAGCCTGCGACATTTGCGTGCACAGCCTTAAGGACCTGCCCCGTGACATAGATGAGGCGATACCGCTGGCTGCTCTTTCCGAAAGAGAGGATGCTCGTGATGTGCTTATTCTGCCTGAGGGCCGGATCGAGCCCGATCCGGCTCTTCCAATCGGCACTTCGAGCCTGAGGCGAAGGCTCCAGATAGAGAAGCTGTATCCGGGAGTCGAAACTGCTCCTGTCAGGGGAAATGTCGAGACGCGCCTCAAAAAGCTGGATGAAGGAATGTATTCGGGACTCGTCATGGCCGCTGCCGGGATAAAGAGGCTGGGTCTTGAACACAGGATCAGCAGATATTTCGGTCCCGATGAGATGATTCCGGCGCCATGCCAGGGCATACTCGGAATACAGGCAAGACAGACGGACGATGCTGTCATGGAAATTCTCAAAAGCATCAGCGTGAGAGAGTCTGAGCTGTGCGCCGCTGCGGAGAGGGCTTTTGTCAGCAGGATAGGAGCCGACTGCGGCTCGCCCGATACGGCGTATTCATGGATAGATGGAGATATCATGGATATCGTCGGAATGAGATATGACGAAGGCAGTGGGCAGATGATACGTGCAAGCTTAAGGAGCAGCGTCAGGGACAGAGATGATGCCGCCGCTCTGGGGACAGAGCTGGCAGAGAGACTGATGAAGTCCGCAGAGAATAAAGGAAAGGTCTGGCTTGTAGGCGCCGGTCCGGGAGACTGTACGCTGATGACGATAAAGGGCATGGAGGTCCTGTCGAAAGCCGATGTCGTGATCTATGACGCTCTGATCGGAGACAGCATACTGTCAATGATGCCCGAAAGAGCGGAGCTGATATATGCAGGCAAGAGATCCGGAGTCCATACTCTTAAGCAGGATGAGATCAATGAAGCTCTGCTGGATAAAGCCCTGCAGGGCCTTAATGTCGTCAGGCTCAAAGGCGGTGATCCTTTTCTCTTCGGGAGAGGAGGAGAGGAAGTGGAGCTGCTGATAAAAAACGGCATTCCTTATGAGATAGTGCCCGGTGTGACCAGCGCGTTCGCCGTCCCGGCATACGCAGGCATACCTGTCACGCACAGAGATTATTGCTCTTCGGTACATGTGATCACAGGACACAGGCGCAAGCCGGCTGACAAGCATCAGTGCTCCGGTGATACTGCGCCTCCGCTTTACGATATAGATTTTGCTTCGCTGGTGAAAAGCGGGGGGACTCTTGTATTCCTTATGGGTGTTTCTTCGCTCCGCTTCATAGTAAAGGGACTGCTGGACGCCGGGATGGATCCGGATACACCGGCGGCGATAGTAGAAAAAGGAACTACTTCAGAGCAGAGGACGGTTTCGGCAAGCCTCAGTGAACTGCCGGATGAGGCAGAGAGGGCAAAAGTCCGGATGCCTGCCGTCATAGTCATAGGCAGGGTTGCGTCACTTGCGGACAGCTTAAGCTGGAGGGCTGATCTGCCTCTTGCCGGCGTCAGAGCTGTGGTGACAAGACCAAAGGAGCTCAGCTCAGGTCTTGCGGCCAGACTCAGGGCAAAGGGAGCGGAGGTCATAGAGCTGCCCGTGATCGGAATAGAGCCGATAGCTGACAATGCTGCGCTTGATGAAGCTATAGTAAGGCTTCGTGAAGGCTCATATGAGTGGATAGTATTCACGAGCCCGAGCGGCGTAAAGGTATTCCTTGAAGCTCTTATGAAGGAATGCGATCTCAGGGCTCTTGCAGGCTGCAAAATAGCCGTGATCGGAAGAGGCAGCGAAAGAGAGCTTATCAGATACGGGATACGGCCGGACATGATACCTTCGGTGTACGACGGCGAGACTCTCGGCAAGGAACTTGCGAAGCTGCTCAGATCCGGGGACAGGATACTGATACCGAGGGCAAGAATAGGAAACAGGGCGCTGACAGCTGAACTGGAGGCTTCAGACGCTGCCGATATAGAGATATCCGATATAGCAAGCTACGAGACCGTATATAAAAAACCTGAGTGGTTCGACGCCGGAGCTGTTTTCGCAAATGATAATACCTACGCGGTATTTACCAGCGCTTCCACTGTCAGAGGCTTTGTAAATGCGTGCCCTGATATGGATATGAGCTGCGTAAATGCAGTCTGCATCGGCAGACAGACTGCCGCAGAGGCGTCAAAACACGGCATGAGAGTATATATTTCCGCGGAGGCGACGCTTGAATCTCTGGTACAGAGACTTGAAGAAGCTGCCGGCACAGGGACTGAAAAGCTATAGCATATGAGGAGTGTGGTATGAAAAAAGGAAAAGCATATGGCGTCGGAGTTGGCCCGGGCGATCCTGAGCTGATGACTCTCAAAGCCTGCAGGCTGATTCGCGAAAATGATGTTATAGCAGTACCGGGCAGATCTGCAAAGGACGCGGTGGCATACAAAATAGCTGCCGCGGCTGTGCCTGAGATAGAGCACAAAGAACTGCTGCCTGTTTATATGCCTATGGTCAGGGACGGGGAGCTGATCAGGAAGAGCCACAGGGAGGCTGCTGACGCTGTCGAAAAATACCTTGATGCAGGGAAAAACGTCGTCTATATCACTCTCGGCGACTCGACTATATACTGCACCTTCAGCTATATCCAGCATCTGCTCGAGGCAGACGGATACGAGACAGAGCTTATCCCCGGAATACCGTCATTCTGCGCGGCGGCAGCAAGACTCGGCGTTTCGCTTACGGAATGGAATGAGCCTCTGCATGTCGTGCCGGCTCTTCACAACACTGAGGAAGGCTCGCTTGAATGGCGCGGCAATTATGCTCTGATGAAATCAGCGAGCAGGATGCGTGAGGTAAAGGAAATGCTCGCAAAGACCGGCATGGAGGTACAGGCTGTCGAAAACTGCAGCATGGATAACGAAAAGGTCTACCGCTCGCTTGAAGAGATACCGGATGATGCAGGGTATTTTTCGCTGATCATCGCGAAGGAAAAGAAATGATAGAACTGCGCGGCCTTACTAAAAAATTCGGCAGCTTTACTGCTGCCGACGATCTCTCCTTTACGATAGAGACAGGAGAGTTTTTCGGACTGCTCGGGCCTAACGGCGCCGGCAAGACTACGACTATAAGCATGCTGTCGACAGTCCTGCTGCCAAGCTCAGGAGAGATACTGATAGACGGAGCCGGACTGACAAGAGCTGCTTCGGAGCAGAAGCGCAAGCTGGCCGTGATCACTCAGGAATATTCCATGCGCCAGGACATGACCATGGACGAGGTGATGGAATATCAGGGCCGCCTCTACTATATGCCGAAAAAGGAGATCAGGAAAAGGTCGGCAGAGCTGCTTGAATTTGCCGGCCTCAGTGAGTTTCGCCGCAGGACGGTCAGGCATCTCTCGGGCGGCATGAAGCGAAAGCTCATGATATGCAGGGCCCTTTTGACAGAACCTGAGATACTGCTGCTCGATGAGCCGACCGCGGGCATGGACGCTCTGTCAAGACGGCAGATGTGGAACCTTTTGAGGCAGGTGAACAGCAGGGACATGACCATACTACTCACGACTCATTACATAGAGGAGGCGGAGGCCCTCTGCGACAGGGTGGCAATGATAAACCGCGGCAGACTGCAAAAGCTGGACACCCCGGCCGCTCTTATTGCTGAGATCGGCGGGTTCACAGTCGACGAGACCGGTGCGGACGGTCTTGTGAGCACGCATTTCGCGAGCAGGGAGGACGCGATAGCATACCTCGGCAGCACAGGCGCGGATTCGGTACTGAGACAGACTACGCTCGAGGACGTATTCATAGACGCCGCCGGCAGGGCAATCAGATAATTAGATCAACGGCTCAAAGAGCCCGTGCGAGAGTACGGCTCTCTCCTCGCTGCGGCTTAACGCAGCGGTACTAAGCTCTGTCTTCGCAGCAAGCTGCTCGCCAATCGCTAAGTACCGGCTGCCGCAGAGCCTCTCGCTCGGGCTCTTTGAGCCGCTTATAGGCATAATAGTTACAGGCATAATAGTTATGGGTATAATAACTGTACTCTGGGAAAAGTGGGTCGAATTCCGGCGGGATTTCTACAAGATCACCGTGGCAGCGATGATCTCTCCTTTGATGTACCTGATTATTTTCGGCCTCGGCATACGCACGACCTCGCACGGGGAGCCGTATATACAGTTCCTCGTTCCGGGCCTTGTCGCGATGACCACCATGACCGGCAGCTTCAGCGCCGTGGCCCAGAACATGAGCGTTCAGAGGCTGTATGAAAAAGCTCTTGACCAGGTCATGATATCTCCTACGCCGCTCTGGCAGTTCATAGCCGGTCAGATAATCGGAGGGAGCCTTCGAGGCATCTATGCCGCCTGTGTCATACTTGTCCTGACTGTTCCGGTCAGACACGGACTCGTATTCAACGGCACATCGTTCATCGTGATGCTGCTAAACGGCATGGTGTTCTCAACGCTGGCGCTTGTTCTTTCATTTCTTTCGAAGACATACTCAGATGCTCCGAGGTTCAATACATATATAATCATGCCGATGTCATTTCTCTGCAACACATTCTTTTCGGTCGAGGAAATGCCGGACGGTTTCAGACAGGTGATAGAGCTGCTGCCTCTGTCGCAGGCGAGCGGCATGATAAGAAGCATCGCGCGCGGGGATGCTCCGGGGATGCTCGGATTCCTGATCCTCTTAATCTATCTTGCTGTACTCAGCGTCATATCAGTTTATTTCATATACCGTAAAAAGAATCTGTAGGAGGCGGAGTGATGGATAAGAGCATTATGGACAGGCTCCGCGAAGGACCGTCTGT
>JAFRGH010000063.1 GCA_017433945.1 Mogibacterium sp.
AGTTTTATTATACATGATTATTGGCGACAGTCAATGATTCAGAACAGATATTCCGTTAAGTAAGTACAAAAAAACAGGAGATCAAAATGCACCTCCTGCCTGCTGCGCCTGTCAAGTCTGCTCATCAGGAGCAAACGCATTATCTTATCTGTTACGAAGCTTCCCGAAGCCGATTTATTATGCTTCGGGCACAAGCTTACCGTTTATATCCTCAATGCTTATCGCGATACAGAGCGTCCTTGCAGCATCCTTTTCTATCTCGGATTCGACATATTCCTGAGTGCAAGGGAACTTGTCGCAGAGCTTTCTGCATATTCTCTCTATCTCGGCTCTGTCATCTATCAGCTCAGCTTTGCCGAATACGATGACGCTCTTTACATATTTGGCCCAATCGCCCTCTTTCTGGCTGTCCTGACCGAACACGCAGTACGAAACCTTGGGATTTCTTTTTATCGCATCGATGTGATGTCCAAAGTTGGCGCCGTGAAAATAGATTTTGCCATCCTCTGTATCGTAGTAGTGGTTGATCGGGAATCCGTAAGGATAGCCGTCATCTCCCTGCACCGACAGCACGCCTCTTGTTTCGTTTATCAGCAGATCGTATATCTCTTCCTGCGTAAGAGCCTGCGGGCTCCTTCTCATTTTTCTGAACATTTTTTCCTCCATTATCTTTAAGCAGTTTTAGTCACCAGCTCTGCCGCGGCGTCTGCCTCCATCGGACGTCCCCAGATGAATCCCTGGATGTAGTCGCAGCCGATCTCCTTGAGCGTATCGAGCTGATCGTCATCCTCAACGCCTTCGGAAATGACATCGAGGTTCATTACATGCCCGATCGAGATTATCGCGGAGACATACTGTCTCGATGAATCGCTTTCGTTCATGCGGTCGATGAACGATTTGTCGACCTTGAGCATATCTGCCGGGAACTCGCTCAGATAGCTGAGCGATGAATATCCTGTTCCGAAATCGTCTATAGCGATCCTGACACCCATTTTCTTGAGCTCATTGATGCATTCGATAGCCTTGTCGACAGAATCTATCATAACAGATTCAGTGATCTCGATCTCTATCTGGCGTGCCGGTACGCCGCAGGTATCCAGAATGTCACGCACCTCATCGAGAAAATCATTTCTCATAAGATGCTTTACAGATACGTTCACACTGAGTGAAATATCGGTATGTGTCTGTTTTATGAGGTCGCCGAGGAACATCGCGGATTTGCGGAATACAGCGTTGTCGATCTGATCGACTATTCCCATCCTCTCGGCAGCCGGGATGAAATCAGCCGGACTGATCATATTCCCGTCCGGTCCCTTCATACGCGCAAGAGCCTCAAAGCCTCTCAGATTATGAGAAATATCGTACTGCGGCTGCAGATGGAAGAACAGCGTATCGTTATCGAGCGCGTATCTGACGCAGCGTTCTATCTCGAGCAGGTGATCGTCATTGGAAAATGATTTGTTATAGCGCAGGATCTTGATGCCGCTGCGCTTCGCCTCATACATGGCTGTATTGGCATGGCTCAGAATCTCATCAGTGTTGTCGGCATCCTCAGGATATACCGAAAAGCCGATACTTGAACTCAGATAATAATCACAGTCATCAATCGTCATCTTGTCTTCAAGCACAGCTTCATAGCTTGCAAGCGTCCTGTATATTTTATCCGGTGAATCGCATTCCCTGATCACAAGGGCGAATTCATCTCCGCCATTGTAAGCTATCAGATCCAAAGTCCCGGTCTTCTCATCGTCCGCATTTTTTTTGAGCCGGTTCGCGAGTTCCTTAAGTATCATGTCACCTGTACTGTGACCCATTGTATTGTTGATATTCTTGAAATTATCAAGGTCAAAGGTCGCGACCGCAAACCTCTCGCCGCGGTGGATCAGATCTGTTATGAATTCATTCACCGCGAACCTGTTAGGCAGCCCTGTGAGTCCGTCGGTCACAGCCTGGCTTCTTATCCTGTTCTGATAATTATCTATGCTTATATTATTCCTGTCTATAATTATCATCGCCGCCATATTCATCAGAGTGGTGCAGATACCCGATATACTCGTAAAATTATGCTGGACAAAGATGCTCGCTAACAAGGATGGGAACTGTAGCAGCATTATTACAAGTGCGACAATAAACCCGGTACGTCTGTAAAACACCACAAGGAATATGATGCACATATTCGCAACTGATGAAAAAGCACCTGTCAGCAATCTCAGCGGAGTCGGCTGACCCATGATCAATATCACAGCTTCAGACCGCACAGACATATTAACAAAAAATATCGTAATGAAATAAGTCAGCAGCAGAACCGCGAACCACAGCCATGAAGCTCGTTTATTCGCAGAGATGCTGCCCAGGGTTCTTTCAGTAAGCTTTATTTGTTCCTTACTCATATAATCCTCTGAAACATTAGACCTGTTTATCGTACCTGGTAATAATATCAATTTTACAGATCAATTGTAAACAAAATACGGCGAAATTGTTGTTATTTCGCCGTATTTTTTGTCGTTTTTTTGATGTTTTCGAATATCGCTGTTATTTCGCCTGGTTTTGCTTCGACAGACTGTCCAGGAAACCATCCATCAGGACATTAAAGTCATGTGCGGCTTCAGCCATAACCTTGTCTATGGATTCGCCGGTGAAGTCCTCTTCCTCCATCCCGGTCGCCATGTTGGAAATGCAGTTGAGATCGAGGACCTTCATTCCCATATGCGCAGCCGCGATAGTTTCTACAGCAGTACTCATTCCGACAGTATCCGCGCCGAGAGATCTGTACATATCGATTTCTGCCTTAGACTCAAACTGCGGACCTGAAGTCTGAATGAAAACACCGCTGTGGACAGGAATATTATTATCCTTGCCTATCCTGATCATGGTATCCCGCATCTCTTTGTCAAGCACGTCTTCCATTCCCACGAAACGGTCTCCGAGCTCTTCGATATTCTCTCCGATCAGCGGCGACGGAACAAAGGAAGATATCTGATCCTCCGAGCACATAAATTCTCCGATACCGAAATCCTCATTAAGAGATCCGACAGCATGCGTGATGACAGCTGTATCAGCGCCGAGCATATGAAGGACTCTCAGCGGAAGAACGACCTCATCCATTGTATAGCCTTCGTAGTAATGCACCCTTCCCTGCATTACGGCGATATTCAATCCCTTGTACTCTGCGAACACCAGATTACCCTTATGACCGGGAGCTGTCGAGGCAGGCCAGCCTTCAATATCCGAATACGGTATAGCCTTTATTACATCCATTCTGTCAGCATAATCGTTCAGGCCTGTTCCGAGGACCAGCACGATCTCCGGGCGAAAATCCGTGAGCTTTTCGATCTGCTCCCTGCAGTGCTTCAGTCTTTCATAATAGGCTTCTGCGTCTGTCCCTCTCTCCCTGGCGTACGAAGCATCTGTGCTCCCCGGCGCATCATTTTTATCAGGAGCAGCGCCGCCGCATCCGCAGAGAGTCAGGGCAAACAGCACAAGCAAAAGCAAAACAGCTGTCAACTTTATGTAATTCTGTCTGATCTTCGATCTTTCCATAGCCAAGCTCCTCCTTTTACAGTATCCCTGCCCGGTCAGTCAAGCAGATCGAGATCCAGTGAAAAATCTTCCTTAAAATACTCTTTTATGCTGCTCCTCATCGGCATTGTCTGCCTGATCTTTATCGCGCCCTGCGCGCATTTTGCCTTGCATATTCCGCAGCCTACGCAGCAGTCCTGGTTTATTTCTATAATATTGTCATCTCTGAGAGACAGTGCTTCCTGAGGGCATCTTACGCTAAGGCATGCTCCGCAGCCAATGCACTTTGATCTGTCAGGCACAGCCGTCCAGCCTGACGGATGGAATCTGTTCCTTATGTCTTTGCTGCCCGTAGCATTTCTCGCCAGGTTCATCGTTATGCAGCAGCAGGGACAGCAGAAGCATATTTCCAGGAACTGATCCATTTCCTCGTTATTGATGCCCCAGATGAACTGCTCCACCTCGATCCATACGGATTGACCGACCAGCCCGTATTCGGCTGCTCTGTCCACATGAGCACACGCCTCTTCGAATGTCACTTTTTTCGCAAGACCGTTTTCGACAACGTGCTCAGCTATACGGCCCATGAACAGACACGCCAGATCATGAGGATAGTTCTGACAATCCTCTGCATCCCTGCAGATGCATTTGTGCATTGCCGCAATATAATCCGCCTTTGCAAGCGTAGCCTTGATCAGATCTATCGGAAGTACTACCTTTTCCCCGTATTCCGATACATCCACATTCAGAGGCAGGACCAGCGCCGCCGAATTCCTCTTTTTATCCGGTCCGAGCATTACAAGTCTCTTATACAGTCTGCTTTTAAAGCCATCCTTTCTCAAAGATCTTGAACCTGCAAGTATTATGTGGAATACCTTAAGCAGTATATGCCAGTTTTTATCAGTAGCGCGCGTGCAGTGCTTTATAAAATTAAATATCCCAAGTCCGTTCCGGCGCTTTTTGTACCTCCTGTACCCATTGTGCATCCTGTTGAAGCGCTCCATATTGAAGCCGGTCACATTGCCGTGATCATCTATGTATTGTCTGGAATACTTGTCCCTCATATCCACACCCCTCTAAATTTAATCAGCTTCATCGCCGGATTCTCTCAGTTCTGTACTGTTTTTATAGTATCACACTTGCAAATGCGATAGTGTTCTGCAATGTATTTTTGCAGCATATTATGCAGCAAACCCGCAATGAGCAATGCATTAATAGTATGAATAAATTCTATTCGTGAGACTAATTTCATGCTTTTATGATAGAATACTGACATCAGGTATTGTATGTCGGGTTGACACTATCGGATAAGGAGGTAATACATTTTGAAGGACAAACTGAAAAACAAGAGCTGGTATGCTAATGCGGTCGCTCTGTGTATCGCTGTGACTCTGTATGTGGTACTCACTCATCTGGGACCGATCGGCGATCATATGGACAAATTCACAGGATACTTCAATACGGTCATCCTGGGTCTTGTGCTGGCATATCTTATGAACCCTCTGGCGAAGTTCTATCAGAACAAACTGCTGAGCCGCGTCGGAAAGCTTGGGGAAAAATGGTCTGTTGCCGCGCTTCTCGCAGTCATAACGACCCTGCTTTTCCTGATATTGATGCTGGAAACGCTGATCCCGCAGTTTATCGACAGCGTTAAAACATTTATGGGTAATCTGGATACCTATGCCGCTTCGATGGACACATATATGTCAAAGATGGGTGTTTCCAGGCTGACTCAGGGTGTGAAGCTGGCTGAGTACATGGCAAACGCCAATGTAAAGATCCTCGACTATCTTGCTCAGAATGCTGAAGCTATAGTCAACGCGTCAGCAGCAGCAGGCAAAAGCGTTCTCAAACTCCTGATAGCATTCATACTGTCTGTTTATATGCTGATGGCAAAGTCTTCGCTCAAGAACGGTACGATCCGCTTCATGCGCGCCGCTATTCCTGCGAAGCAGTACGGAACAACTATGACCTTCCTGAAACGCTGTGACAGTATACTCGTAGACTATATCGTATTCTCTCTGCTCGATGCTCTTATCGTCGGCATTGTGAACATGGTCTTCATGTCGCTGCTCGGAATGGATTATGTGGGAATGGTGTCGCTGCTCGTCGCTGTGACAAATCTCATCCCGAACTTCGGTCCTATCATCGGCGGCGCATTCGGAGGCTTCATACTGCTTCTGGTAAATCCTATGCATGCGCTTTACTTCGTACTGTTCACAGTGGTGCTGCAGTTCCTCGACGGCTATGTGATCAAGCCTAAGCTGTTCGGAGACAAGCTGGGTGTATCAGGACTGCTGATTCTTGCATCTGTCATCGTATGCGGCAATATCTGGGGCATCATGGGCATCCTGCTCGCGATTCCTATTGCTGCCATCCTTGACTTCACATTCAGAGAAGCTCTCATTCCTTGGCTCGAAAAACGCCGCGGGATCGTACACGAAGACCCGGGCAGCAAGGATGCGGAAACGGCTGAATCGGCAGATACGACCGCAGAGGCATAAACAAAGATTATTTTCCAGGATAATTATCTGCATACGAAAACGCCTCGGAAGAGGCGTTTTTGTAATGCATTTATTTATCCATGGTCCTTACCGCGCCGATGAATATCGGTATGCCTGTCGATTTATCCACAAGAGCATATACAAACGGTCTGTTCAGATATACTTCTTTCTTTTCCCTGTCCGGAGCATAAGCTGAATTGGCCTTCATTACAACAGCTGTTGCCGCGGCCGCTTTTGTCCCGTTCCTGTCAAGCTCGATATGCGTCTTGTGAAGCACATCATCCACCTTTACAAGACTTGCAGGTGTTCCTGTCATCTTTCCAAACTCTGCAGCATCGGTAAATGCCTTTGTCACTCCCATGCTCTTCAGGATATCCTTGAGTGAAGCATCATAGTCATATTTAAATTCCGGTATTTTGATCCTTAGCTCGGGATCCCTTCTTGAATTCCATGCTGCGACAAAATCAGCACCCTTCAGTCCGCCAATATAGTCGTCAAGACTCATTCCTTCCGGCGGCAGTATGCCGACAAATGATATCCTGCCGTTTTCATAATCCTTTACAAGACCCTTGCCGCCGTTCAGTTCTATATACGATCCGCGGCCGCTCAGGAAGCCGCTCAACATGTTCACATCAGCTTTGCTTCCGTCCTCCGCAGTGAACGCTTCTTTTATTACCTGACTGTCATCGAACTGCTCTTCCCATTTTCCTTCAAAGGCAAGCGCATTGATCAGAATTATCCGCGCAGACGGCTCGAGACGGCTTATTATATTCTTTATCATTCCACGGGTATTGTCTTCTATCCATTTATTCATTTCATTCTTTGCGGCTTCGTTAAACTCCCTCTCATACGCCTCAGCATTGTAGAACTGCAGGCATTTATCACTGTATTCCTTACCGATCGAGATCTGATCTCTGTTGGTCCATATAGAGTTTGCAGCTGTATAGAGAGGATCCTTATGCCCCGCAAGCCTTGTATGGAAGGCACACAGATCTGAATTGAGATAGTCGATCCCGTATCCTCCCGTGAGCCCCTCAAGCTGAGCAAGGGTCTCGCCCTCAGCTCCGTTCTCGAGCATGCCGAGCGCAGTGATAACGGAATCAGGTGATATCAGCACATTCGCCTTCTTTCCGTTTGAACTGTCATATTGTACAGTGCTTTGCAGCAGCCTGACCGAAAAATCCGTCATCCTCTCAGGAAAGCCCTCACTGTAGTCCGGATCGGGTACCGGGACCGGATCATCGTGATGATCCTTTATTACCATAACTCTGCATTTCAGGCTGAGCTTCCCGATCTTTGCCCTGACCGTGCAGTTTCCTGCCCTTCCTCCGGCCGTCAGCCTTACCGTTTGCTTGTATTTACCGGATCTCTTCGTAATCCGTACGATGTTCTTATTGCTTGTCGACCACCTGACTTTACGGTCTGCGTTCTTTACCCGAAGCGCGCATGCCGCGCCGCTCCTGATACTTATCCTGTCTGCCGAGAGGGCTTTTTTTCCATGCGAAGCAGCATATGTCTGCATACTTCCACAATATACAGCAGCCATACATACAGTCACCATTACTATTACCGCTGTAATTACCTTCATCCTTACTGTTATGAAGCGCATAATAGATCCCCTCCCATTTTTACAATATATATAAGCTTATAAAGCAGCAGGAGACATCCGGGCTGTCAATATCAGAACGCAGTCAGTCCCCAAATGAGTACCCTTAGTATCAATCCGTAATATCTATGTCCGGCGCTATGCTCAGGTGGTAGTCAGGAAAGGCTTCTCCGACCTCTTTGTATAGCTCGGCCAGACCTTCGTGATGGTCGATGTCAAAGCTCATGACCACGTCGAATCTCATGTCTTTCGCCTCCTGGTCGAGGTAGAATCCGTGCATCTGCAGAGCCCATTCGTGATCCATTACGATTTTTTGCACTTTGTTACGAATTTTCGCAGCTTCATCATCTGTAGTGTTGTGAGAATACACACCTACACCGGTCATAATGATGCCTGTTTCCTTATATATCTTAGCCTGGACACGGCGCGTAAGGATATCCACTTCACGAACCGTCATCGAATCAGGCAATTCGAGATGGACCGAGCCGTAGAACTTGTCCGGACCGTAATTGTGGAGGAAGAGGTCGTACGCGCCAAACACCTCAGGTTCTTCTGTAAGCAAATGCTTGATTTTTTTGCTTACCTCTTCATCAGCCCTCTTGCCGAGTATATCGCTGACTGTATCGCTGATCATCTCTATACCGGCTTTGATGATGAATACAGATATGATCACACCAACATACGCCTCAAGAGAGATTCCCGTAAATGTAAAGACCAGCGCCGTTACCAGTACAGCAAACGACAGTATTGCGTCGGACATAGCGTCAGTACCGGATGCCACAAGGGCTCCGGAGCCTACAGCCTCGCCCTTCGCCTTGACATATCTGCCCAGGAATATCTTAGCCACGACAGCTACTGCTATTATTATCAGAGAAACTGTCGTATACGAGACCGCGTCAGGATGAAGGATCTTTTTGACCGACTCGATCAGCGAAGTGATACCGGCATAGAGCACGATGGCCGACACGATCATTGCGCTGATGTATTCTATCCTGCCGTGCCCGAGCGGATGCTTGCGGTCAGGCTTTCTCCCTGCCAGCTTGGCTCCGAGTATGGTTATTACCGATGACAGCGCATCGGACAGATTGTTTACCGCATCGAGAACCACTGCGATGGAATGGGACGCAAGTCCTACGATCGCCTTGAACGCCGCAAGCAGTACGTTGACGATTATCCCTACGATACTCGTTCTTACTATTATCTTTTCACGATCAACCGACTGATCCATAATATATACCTCCGTTTTGTCATTACCGATAATTTTACTGTATTTGTAATTCGGCTACAATCCCCTTTTTATCCCGCTGTATATTATGATCTGAAATCGTATCAGTCAGGATTGCCACAAAAGCCCGTAATAGTTAAAATGAATATGTAAAGCCGTCCTTATCCGGCTCAAAATATTGATTAACGAAAAATAACGGAGATTTATATGTCAGATAACAAACGTACTATTTGTCTGCTAAACGATTCTTTTCCGCCTACCATTGACGGTGTGGCAAATGTCGTTTTGAACTACGCCCGGATAATCGAAAAGAATCACGCTCATGTGATGGTCGCGACTCCGAATGTTCCCGGAACAGATGACAGCATCTACGATTTCCCTGTAGTAAGATATCCGAGCATCGATACCCGCGATCTCATAGGCTATGTCGCAGGATATCCTTTTTCACCCGAAACAGCGCACATGGCCGAAAAGGAGCACGTCGGGCTGCTGCACACGCACTGCCCTATGTCATCGGCAATATTGGCTAAGCAGCTTGCCGAATCTATGGATCTGCCTCTTGTAATGACTTGGCATACCAAATATGACATAGATATAGCCAATGCCATACGCAGCAAGCTGATGCAGGAGGCTGCTCTCCAGGCGCTGCTCCACAACGTCAACGCCTGCGACGAGATATGGACCGTGAGCAAGGGAGCCGGTGAAAATCTTCGTTCTCTCGGCTACGAGGGTGAATACATCGTCATGCCTAACGGCGTTGATCTGCCTCACGGTACGGCGGATGACAAGACTGTCAGCGAGGTGACCGGCGGCTTCGATCTGCCTCGCGGCATCCCGTGCTATCTCTTTGTCGGCCGAATGATGTGGTACAAGGGCCTCAGGATCATTCTTGACGCACTCGCGAAGCTTAAGGAGCGCGGAAATGATTTTCGCATGGTATTCGTCGGCGGCGGCGGTGACTTTGATGAGGTCAGAAGCTATGCGAATGAGCTGGCTCTGTATGATAAGCTCATCTTTACCGGAGCGATATCAGACAGGGATCAGCTTAAAGCATGGTATACCCGCGCCGACCTCTTCCTCTTCCCTTCCACCTTCGACACAAATGGCCTCGTTGTGAGGGAGGCAGCGGCATCTGACACAGCTGCAGTTATCGTTGCCGGAAGCTGTGCCGCCGAGGGTGTAACGGACGGCCGGAACGGATTCCTGATAGATGAAAACGCGGATTCACTCGCCTCAAAGCTGACAGAGCTGTCCGGGCATCCTGATACCGTTAAGAATACCGGTATACATGCCGGATCCGAGCTGTATATATCGTGGGATGACGCGGTAGCCAAAGCATATGAGCGCTATAATGTGGTGACAGATAATTACAAAAGAGGCGTATACGGCCGAAAGGATCCTCTGACAGGTTCCTGGATGCAGTCCCAGGGAGAGCTGATGCAGATACTCGGCGGAGTCAGCGCCGCAGGCAGAACGATACTTGAAGGAGCCGAAAAGATCAGGCATGAGGCTGTCAGGACACTGGAGGAAAAAAGTCTTGAGAGAGTTGAGGAATTAACACAAAGTATTGCCGATGCAAAAGCCGGTCTGACAGACAGTATTCGAAAGACAGGAGAGGAGATCTGGGAACACCTCGAACGCTACCTGTAACAGACAGCAGCGATTGATATAGCCGCATTTGCGTAAACGCAGAGCATCTGCCCGGATGTATGGGTCATATACCATACTCCGAAGCAGATGCTCTTTGCCCTTTAGGAAGGAAAATGAATAGTTGATCGGGAACTATCTCATCAGAATATCTCTTTTAAACTATTTCATGTAGAATTTGCTGAGGTCAGCCTTTGTGGTGTCATCACCTATCGTGACGAGCTCTGTACCTGTCAGACGCGCGAACATTGCGATATCCTCTCTTGTCAGAGCTGTCGAAACGACCGAGTGATGCGCTCCGCCGGCATAGCACCATGCGGCAGTACCGATCTCAAAATCAGGCTTATGCCTGTACATGATCTGAGCCACCGGCAGATTCGGCATCGGATGAGGTACCTCCACGAGCTCGATGTCCGCGCATACGATGCGGAAATGATCGCCGAGATCTATGAGTGTGACCTGTATGCCGTCGCCTGTGACCGAATCAAATACGAGCCTTGCCGGATCATCCTTGCCGCCGATGCCAAGAGGATGCACCTGGATCTTAGGCTGTGTCCTCGCGAATGAAGCCGGAACCTCAAGCATATGGGATGCAAGCTCAAGCTCCTCGCCCGGTGTCAGATCATATGTATAATCCTCGATAAATCCGGTCGCTCCCTCTCTGCATTCCGCCATCTTCATGAGAACTGCCGAAAAAGCGCTTATCTTGTAGTCACCCTCAGGTCCGAAGCCTATGCCCTTTGCCATGAGATTCTGCGCTGCGATACCAGGCAGCTGATCCAGTCCGAAGAGGTTCTGGAATGTGTCTGTAAACGCTTCGCATTTGTTCTCCGCAAGGAATTTTTCAAACGCTATCTCATATGAAGCCTGCTGGCGGACAGCCGCGATATTATCGGTGTCCATGATATATTTGGAGGTATACTCTTCCATCTTGGCATCGATCTCAGCCTCGCTTGCCGCGTTTGCCAGCTTAGCTATCTCGCCGATCCCCCAGTATTTGATCTCCCAGCCGTATTTGATCTGCGCTTCGAGGCGGTTGCCGTCTGTTACTGCTACGTCACGCATGTTGTTGCCGAAGGTGGCAACAGTAAGATCCTTTGACATCGCGATAGCCTTGGCAACCTCGGCAAAGCGGCGTATGTCGGCGATCACGTGATCATGCTTGTAGTATCCGGCTGTTACCTCGTGAGGTATATCCATCTTTGCGAGTATGAATCCGTACTCGCGGTCTCCGTGCGCTGCCTGATTGAGATTCATAAAGTCCATGTCGATCAGGTCATACGGAAGCTTTTCGTTATACTGTGTGTGAAGATGCAGGAGAGGCTTCTGCAGTATCTGCAGACCCTTGATCCACATCTTAGCAGGCGAGAAGGTGTGCATCCATGTGATAACGCCGACGCAGTCATCATCGTTCATGGCTGCTCTCATGTCCTCGACGCATATGCGTGAAGTCTCTACAGTCGGCATCAGAACTATCTCTGCGACATCGCCGACCTTCTCATTGAGAAATTCGACCATTTCCGCACAGTCAGCAGCAACCTGTCTGAGGCACTCTTCGCCGTACAGATCCTGTGAACCCGGAATAAAATATAATTTGCTCATTGTCAACTCCTATTATCCCTGTTGCTAAAACGATTACTTGATAACGCTCAGACTCTCCCTGTCAGCGAAGATCGCTACGAAGATCAGGAAGACGACGCCCTGTACCAGCTGCATTGCCTGAGTTGTAAGGCCCATCATAGTCAGTCCGTTATTCAGTACAGTATACAGCAGAGCACCTACGATTACATTCTCAAATCTTACCTTTGCTCCGCCCGAAATAGGCATTCCGCCGAGGACAAGAGCTATGAGTATCTGTGTCTCGAGCTGGTTTCCTACGTTCGCGGTAGCCGAACCGTTCTTAGCGATGTTTACAAACGCAGCCAGTCCCGTGATGGCGCCAGCGAGCACATAGATGAAGAATTTCATCCTGTCTGTACGGATGCCTGCGAATTTGGCAGCCTTTTCTCCGGCGCCGATAGCCTTGAGATCAACTCCGAATCTGGTGTAACGGAATACCACAAAGGCGATTATCAGAACAGCCAGTGTCAGTCCGAGCTTGACCGGAGTAGTATCAAAATCATATACTCTCATGCTCGCGGCAACAGGCGAGTTCGATGCCATGTATTTGATGAATCCGCGGAACAGGAACATCGTACATATCGTAACGATGAATGATTTGATCTTCCTGTTCACGTAGAAAAATCCGTTGATCGCGCCGATCGCAGCTCCTGCGGCAATGCCACCGAGTACGGCCAGCGCCATGTTGACCCCGCTCAGCAGGCAGACGACGATCGATGATATACCGAGTATCGAGCCCTGCGAAAAATCAAGACCGCCCATAGTCATTATGAAGAATACTCCGGTAGCCGATATCATGGTCACATATACCTGATTGAGCACCAGAGCACGGCTTGCCCAGAGTCCTCCGTTAGTGAGGATATTGAATACAAGGAATACAACAACGAGTCCTACTATAGGCAGTGCCGCACGGATAAGGCTCATTCTGGATTGTTTCTTAAGAGCAAGCTCTTTCGAGTCTGCTGCAATATTGTTTTTTCCTGCCATGACCTTTCCTCCTTATACCATGCTTGCGATGAGGTAATTCTCATCCATCTCAGGATCACGCATAAGCTCGTTGCTGATCGTTCCGTCCTTCATTATTATGATACGGTCGCACATTCCGATGAGTTCCATCAGCTCCTCAGAGATCATTATTATTGATTTGCCGTCTTTTCTCATCCTGTCCATCAGCTGATAGATGTCCTGCTTGACCTTGATATCTATACCACGGGTCGGGCTGTCAAGAACGAGTATGTCCGAATCCTTTCCGATTCAGCGTGCCAGAACGACCTTTTGCTTGTTTCCTCCGGAGAGGTCGGAAACGAACTGCTCAACGCTCTGCATCTTGGTCGACATCTCCTCCGCGTGCTTGTTGGCAAATGCCTTGAGCTTTTTATCGCTGAGCATGTGCATACCGTTGGCAAGATCATCCAGCGAAGGCAGACATATATTCTCTCTGATGCTCTGATTGAGCACTATGGATTCATTGTCTCTGTCCTTTGAGGTATAAGCTATGCTGTGCCTGATGGCCGTCGGTATATCGTTGATCTGAGTTCCGTCAGCAAGTGTAACGCTTCCCTCTCTGTCGAATGAAGCTCCGAAGCAGGCCTTTCCTATCTCATGCATACCCGACTCTGAAAGGCCTCCGAAACCGAGTATCTCTCCCTTGTGGAGATCAAAGTTGATATCGTGTATCTGTCCCGGAACGCTGACGTTCCTGACCGACATCACTACCTCATCGGATATCTTTTCACCGTAATCAGTACGATAGTAGTGACCGGTGACCTCTCTGCCTACCATCAGCTACTTAAGGCCCTCTTCGTCTATATCAGCGCTCCTGACAGTGTCGATGTAAACGCCGTCTCTCAGAACAGTGATGGTATCAGACATGTGGAGAACCTCAGGCAGGTCATGTGAAATAAAGATGACAGTATTGCCTTTGTCTCTGATCTGATTCATCTGCTTATAGAGCTCTTCACGTCCTTCCTGTGACAGAGCGGTCGTTGTCTCGTCGATAACGACGATCTTAGGATCAAAGTAGGTCGCCTTGACTATCTCTACAAGCTTACGGTCTTCGAAATTATATGTCTCCACCATATCCGATGCCTTGATACGGTCGAAGCCGTACTGCTTCAGCAGCGCGTTGGCTTCGCGATTCATCGCGTTGGTGTTCTTGATTCCCATTTTTACAAAACGATCTTCGTGTCCGAGGACGATATTCTCGGCAACAGTCAGACCATCGAGTGTACCGAGCTCCTGAACGATGATCGATACGCCCGCGTTGTTGGCCTCCACCTGATTCTTAGGATGGATCTCCTCACCGTCAAGTATGAACTTGCCGCTGTCCTTCTGGTAGATGCCTGTAAGTGAATTGGTGAGTGTAGACTTGCCCGAACCGTTCTCTCCGATAAGAGCGTGTACCTCTCCCTTGTTGATGTTAAACGATACGTCTTGCAGGGCCTTCGTAATTCCGAAGGTTTTGCACACATTCTGAACCTGTAATCTGATTTCGCTCATGGTACCTCTCCTTCCCTACTTAACGATCTCGCCCTTGGTTACCTTGGTAGTCATTGTTACTACGATAAGGAGCGCAAGTCCGGTGATAACGTCCTGAATAGCCGTCGGAGCTCCCAGTGCGATGAATCCGACGAAAATGATGTTTATAACGAACTCACCGATGATGATGGCAGGGAGCGGCATGCCGTATTTCCTGAATGCGAGTCCGAAGAAGCATCCCATCGTAGGGACAAAGTTACGGCTCATTGATGCCATACCCGTAACAGCTACCATTGATGAGCCATAGCTGATAGTCAGTACGGCCATGATCCCGAAGAACGCTCCGCTGATCACAAATGCCAGCACCTTGTACAGATTTACGTTTATCCCCATGTTCTTTGCTACGAATTCGTTGCTTCCGATAGCATATGTATATGTTCCCACCTTTGTGTAGTTAAGGAGTATATACGCAAGAACGAAGGCTATAACTGCCAGGATAAGGTTGCCCGGCATCTGTCCGAGCGCTCTCAGGTTTGACGGAAGTGTCTGTTCCACACCTCCGGCTATATAGTTCGCGACAGATTCATAGATCAGCGCAAGACCTGTAGTTACGATCATTGACGGTATCCTGAGCTTTACGTAAAAGAATCCGTTGAGAAGGCCGACCACAGCGCCTGTGAGGATGCTGAATATGATGAGTCCGGCATATCCCATGCCGAAGCGTGTCGCGAATACACATCCGACTATCGCGGAGAGCATGATATTTGCTCCGATAGAAAAGTCGAACATGCCCATTACCATTACAAAATAAAATCCTACCGCTCCTACAGCAGCGAGGAGAGAAGCCTCAGAATAGCTGATGAGGTTAGCAGGCGAACCGAACTTGCCGGGTGTCAGGACCTTGAATACAGCCCATGAAAGAACAACCAGTCCGATCAGGATGAGATATCCCTTAACGGTTCCGGACATTCCCTTTTTTGTTTTAGTTCCGTCAGCAGAAACCATCTAATCCACCTCTTTCATTAGCTATAGACAGCCGGTATCGCCGTGAGCGACACCGGCCGCTATTCTGCAGATAATTTAAATGGGGACTTTCCCCGGCAGATATACCGAAGGACAGTCCCCGGAAGCATTTATACTATTTGCCTGATCTTTCGGCTGCGTCCTCGATCGAGAGCGATGCTGCCTTTTCCTTAAGACCTGCCATGTCGAGATCTGCCATCTCTACGAGCTCTTCATCAGTGTACGGGAGCTGATCTACGAAATATTTCTCGTAATCCGCATAGTCCTCAGGTGAAGATACATACAGATATGGGAACGGAATGTCCTCGAACTTGCCTTCGATTCCTGTGTAGTTGCCCTTTACTGCGTTATATACTGCCATGAATGCGAACAGCGGGTCGCAGTAGTGTCCGCCGGACTCACCGGCCATGCTGCCGATTTCAAGTCTCTCTCCGAGATCAGGGAGGAAGTCTGTGGAAACGATGTCGATGGAATCAGTCTTGCCTGCACGCTCAACTGCTGCGATAGCGCCCTGGAGAGGATCTCCGCCGCCGCCTGCAGGGATGAGAGCGTCGAGGTCAGGGTTAGCGCTCATCAGAGCCTCAGCAGCCTTGGAGCCGCCCTCTGAAGAAGTGCCTGCGTACTGTGGCTCAGAGAGTGTAGCCTGATCATCAGGATGCTCTTTGTTCCACTTTTCTACGCCTGCCTTATATCCTTCCCATCTGCCGAGCCATGTAGCGTCGCCCTGCTCCCAGCCGATGAGACCGATATTTATGGCGCCATTGTCGAGAATGATCTGAACCAGCTTTTCGCCGTTTTCAGGCTCGTTCTCATGTACAGATCCGATATAATACGGAGAA
>JAFRGH010000064.1 GCA_017433945.1 Mogibacterium sp.
AAGCAAGGATCACTTTTCTTTTCATTTACTGTATGTACGGTACCGCCGTCCTCCTGAAAGCATTTGCCATGCGCATTATCCCTGTGTAAACAACACCGAGTGCATAAATGTATATCACGTTAAATATATCATCTCCGGTAAATCCGAATACTATCGCAAGCACACCAAGGGTCAGATTCCCTAGACCGGTAAGCAGTTTTATCCTCCACGATCTGCTTTTAAGTCTCCTGGCCCGTAAAGCTACCATGATATCAGTTGCACCATAAAAAGAATGGATCACAAGCAGATAGATCATGATATATACCGGAGAAAAGCTTTGCATCATATATGCGCACACACCGAGATCAATCAGTATTATTCCGTAAATCAGCGAATTTTTCCCTCCTACCATGTGTCTGGCCATCGAGAAATAGAAATACAGGCTTCTGATTCCAAGAAGCAGAAGCGCAGCGGTCATGACAACTGAGATCATGTCAACTCCCATAAACGGAGCCATGTACAGGGCATAACCGAAAAAGACTGTTAACAGGCCTCCGACGAAGGAGTTGAATCTCTGTAACTTACTCATCAGCTGCCTCCTTTTCCTGCAGGAGTCTTGCATAGTCTCTGATGCCTCTGAATCACTTCTCACCGATGTCGATAGAATAACCGGCTGCCCTGTTGCCGGACTTGTATATTCTGTTAGTCACCATGCTTTTCTGAGACATGGCAGCCAGTATGAATCTGCCGATAACCGTTTTATTTCTGCTGTCTTTATCCGCAGCCATATATTCATCCTTATATTTATTTATATCAAAATCCCCGATCGTGCATCCCGAGAGCTTTTCTGCGAAAGCCTTCCAGTCAGCGCAGGCATCCACCTGCCTTTTACAAAGAATTCCGAGGATCTCATCCCTGTATGGAGCGATGGTATCCATATCATATTTTTCTGTATCAAACTCCTCTATATCTCCTCTGAGATACTTCAGGGCATATATCATCTGTGTAAAAGCCCGGAGGTAATCCGCTGGATTGTCCTTGACCACTTCATTGTAATCCGCCCATGCCGGCATGTATCTGTATCTTGCATAGCTGTAATCAGGAAAATGCCCTGCTCTTCCGTGGCCGAGATTCATTACGGAGTTCTCGCTGCTCTGGAATATTGTATTGGTGTATTCCATTTTCTCAGGATCATCAGCTGTAGCGGGGTTATGATTAAACCTGATTTTATATTCCTCTTTCATGCCATCCCTGCAGATTATCTCATAGAAATATTCATTTACGTTGTTTATTACTATGGAAGGAGTCCCCGCGAAGTACTGATGTGCCCAGGTGTCAGCAATAACGTGCATGGCAAGTCCGGCAGCCTCAAGGCCCTTTCCCCTGGCAAGCCTGACCGTTTCAGCTGCAAGTTCTCCGTTGGGACCGCATATGAGGCGGTATTTCCTCCTGTAAGCGCGTGAACAGCGCACTTTAGGGTTTCTGTGCAGATCGCGGGGAAGGAAATGGAATGAGGCCCATATCCTCGTTATATCCTGAAGGCCGAGCAGATCCGTCCTGGCATCTGCCATCTCCTCCTGAAGCTGTGTGGTGGCGGCTGAAAGCGGGCCTTTTATGCTCTTTAGAAATGTCTTGCTGCACTCATCCACAAACTGCGCACTATAGCATATGACCATGCTTTCTTCATGGCTGTATCCGGCAAGATAAGCTGCAGCATATGTAGCGTAATAGTGAAAGTCCATCTGCATCAGAGATTTCCTCCTGTTTCCGCAGCCTCCAGCTCATCTCTTACTTTTCTTAATCTGAATGCGGAAGCTATCAACTCACACACAATAATAAGCGAGGTAGCGTCGAAAATTAATCTGAGGACATCCTGTGCGTCCGTACCTTTCCAGACTGCCCGATATATGAAGGAAGCGACTTCATATAAGCCGTAGGCTAAAAAAATGATTGCGCATGCAATGTATCCGTTCCTTTTCCGCCCGCTGTCTGCTTCCTTGCAGGCACCCCTCCATATCATGTACCTGAACGAGATTCCGATCACGAAAAAAAGCGCAAATGCAAACACACTTCCGAAGATGGCTATTAAAACCGGGATACCGCCGGCTATAAGCTCACTTCCCATATCACTCAGTGTTTCCATATAGCCCTTTATGAGACTCCAGATACCCATTATCAGAGTCCCGTCTGCAGTCAGCTTAAGAATGCCGGCATAGCGCCTTTCATCAACGTGAGCCTTGTCGTTTCTTGCTTCTGTAAAGGAGCCATATGTATTTATCAGATAATCATGTTCTTTGTATTCTTTTCTCAGTTTCAACGGGTTTGCCCTCTCTGCCGTTCTATTCAAACTTTATAAAGTATACATAAAAAACGGGCTGATGAGAATAACTCAAATGCCCGCTGTAACACCGTACAGAAAATTGGCTGTACAGTGGGATGAAACAGTCCGCGGCAACGGACCGTTTTGGCTATATCAGTTGAAGTATCTGAATACTCCCTTTACTTTTCCGACTACCGTGACATCCCTCGCAATTATAGGATCCATGTAGTCGTTCTCAGGCTGGAGCCTGATATGATCAGCCTCCCTGAAAAACCTTTTTACCGTTGCTCCGGTCTCATAATCATCATTCACGAGCGCTACGACGATCTCGCCGTTCGATGCTTCATGGGACTCCTGTACGATCAGATAATCTCCATCGTTGATGCCGACGTTCACCATGCTGTCTCCGTGGACCGTCAGGATAAAATTTGTACCCGATCCGATGAAACGCGCAGGTACAGGCATCTCATCAACTATATTCTGCTCCGCAAGTATAGGCTCGCCTGCTGCGACCCTTCCTATAACAGGGAGCGCTACGGTATCATATGAAACCTCGGATGTCTTTATATATTCATTTTCTACAGGAAGCACTGTTCTCGGCTTCGCAGGGTCTTTTCTGACCAGGCCTTTATCTTCGAGTGCTTTGATGTCGCTGTGCACTGTGGATGTTGACTTGATCTCGAGTGCTGCACAGATCTCCCTGACCGTCGGGGAATAACCTTTGGCGGCTATGGTTTTTTTCATAAACGCGAGGATGTCGTTCTGGCGCTGTTCACTCTTTTTCATGGCTTTCCTCCGCTATTTGTACTGATGATCGACAAGATCATTTATATTAAGCTCATGGCCGTATTCATTCCAGTCGTCGTAGATGCGTCCTGTCTGTCTGATAATAATGTCTCCG
>JAFRGH010000065.1 GCA_017433945.1 Mogibacterium sp.
AAGGAAGTCAAGGGAATGGATGTCGAGACACCTTTTCCGAGGATGACATATGCCGAGGCTATGGAGCGCTATGGCTCAGACAAGCCTGATACCAGATTCGATATAGAGCTCATGAAGCTAAACGACGCATTCGAAGGCTGCGGATTCGAGGTATTCACAAAGACTCTTGCAGAGGGCGGAGATATCAGAGGCATCTGCGTACCGGGCGGAGCTAAGGAATTCTCCCGCAAGAAGATCGACAAGCTCGTAGACGAGGTCAAGCATTACGGAGCAAAGGGCCTTGTATGGATAAAGAACGAAGGCTCGGGACTCTCATCATCCGTAGGCAAATTCTTCTCCGAGGATGAGCTTAGAGCAGTATGTGACAGATGCGGCGCAGCTGAGGGAGATATCGTATTCATAGTAAGCGGCACTGCAAAGGTCACCTATGATTCACTCGGCTTCCTCAGAAGGCGCATCGCCGGAATGCTCGGAATGCTCGACGACAATCAGTTCAATTTCCTCTGGGTCGTTGATTTTCCTATGTTCGAGCAGGACGAGGAGGGCAATATCAAGGCCATGCACCATCCGTTCACACAGCCTAAGCTGGACGAGCTCGACAAGCTCGATACCGATATACTCGGACTCAACGCGAACGCTTACGACATCGTTCTAAACGGTGTTGAGCTCGGCGGAGGCAGCGTAAGGATACACGACAAGGATCTGCAGGCGAGGATGTTCAGGGCGCTCGGCCTGACCGACGAGGAATGTCAGGAAAAATTCGGATTCCTCATCGAAGCTGTCAAATACGGAGCGCCGCCTCATGCGGGACTCGCTTACGGGCTCGACAGACTCGTCATGCTCCTGCTCGGGGAGAAGAGCATACGAGAGGTCATCGCCTTCCCTAAGAATCAGAATGCTGAATGCCCTGTATGCGAAGCGCCGGCTCCTGCAGGCGAGGGACAGCTTGAAGAGCTCGGGATCAAACTCGCCGCGGAATAAGCTCCTATGTCAAAAAGTCCGATGAATAGATCTGTGCATGAAGCAGACAGCAAGGCAAAAATCAGCATTACAGGCAGCAGACGCTATGCCATCTACGGCGGCAGCTTTGATCCGATCCATGTCGGGCATGTGGCGCTTGCCGAACACGCTGTCAGAGAATGCGGTCTGGACAAGCTCATCTTCATGCCGGCATACACATCTCCGTTCAAGCAGGACAGACATGTAACGGACGGCAGGGACAGATGCGGCATGATAGAGACAGTGCTGGCTCAGAACAAGGCATTTTGCCTGTCGCGGTACGAGGTAACTAAGGCGGGACCTTCATATACTATCGAGACTCTCAGGTACTGGAAGAAGCTGCTCGGAGGCGATCTTGGCTTCGTGCTCGGCTTCGACTCGGTCATACAGCTCGATAAATGGTATATGGGCGAAGAGATACTCAGAGATTATCATCTGATCGCCGCGAGACGTCCCGATACCGATGATACCGAGGGCATGAAGATAATAGAGGGTTTCCGTCAAAAATACGGAAGCCGGATCACCATACTCGATATGGCGCCTGTCGATGCATCGTCAACAGAGATAAGGGAAAAGATAAGCGCAGGCGAGTCAGTCAGCGGGCTGGTAACGCCGGGAGTCGAAAAATATATTCGTGAGCATGGTCTTTACATGAATTCGGAATTGATTTCGGAGTCAGACAGGCAGAGGCTCGAAGAATTCATGAAATCGAATCTCAAGGAGAGCCGCTACAGACATTCTCTGGGTGTCGAGGAAATGGCCGTAAAGCTTGCGAAGCTGCATGGAGGTAACGCTGCAAAGGCCGCTTTCGCAGGCAGGTATCACGACATCGCCAAGTGTTTCGACATTGAGACCATGGATGCGTATATCGCAAAATACGATCTGCCTCGCGAGCTGCTCGGAAACAACGCGCTGGCGCATTCGAAGGTCGCTGCAGCAATACTCGGGCACGAGTTCGGAGTCAGTGACCGGGAAGTGCTGGACGCGGTAAGGTATCACACCACGGCACGCAAGGACATGTCACTGCTTGAAGAGATAGTATATACAGCCGACGTCGTAGAGGACAACAGGACCTATGATGATCTCGCGTACTATCAGGATCTTGCGTACAGGGATCTCGATCAGGCATGTCTGGAGATACTCGAATACACGATAGCCGATCTCGCGGGAAAAGGCCGTCCGCTGGACCGGGACACAGCAGAAGCAAAAGAATACATAGAAGCTAAGCTGAAGCAAAGGGCAAATAAGAGCAGTAAGAACTAAAATCAAAAGGATAAGCATATATTAAAAAGGAGTATTTGATGGAAAGCAAGGAAGTCGCGCAGATCATCGCGGATCTGCTCAACCAGAAAAAAGCAAGAGATATCGTCATGATCGACATCGCTGAGAAATCATCATTTGCAGACTACTTTGTAAATGCTACAGGCGGATCCGAGAGACAGCTCGGAGCGCTCGCTGATGATGTCGAGGACAAGCTCGCGGAGATAGGCATTACGCCAAAGAGCAAGGAAGGAAAGCCGGAGACAGGATGGATACTGGTTGACGGAGGAGATGTTATCATCAACCTCTTCACTGCCGATACCAGGGACAAGTATACGCTCGAAAAGATCTGGAACGACTGCGAGTCCATACTCGTAGACTGAGTTTTTGAGGAGCATCCATGCAATGATGGCGAGAGGCTCTCCGGTAGTCGGTACTTAGCGATTGGCGAGCAGCTTGCTGCGAAGACAGAGCTTAGTACCGCTGCGTTAAGCCGGAGCGAGGCGAGAGCCGTACTCTCGACAGCATTGCGTGGATGATCCCTGGGGGACTGACACTTACTATTATACGTAAAGGAGTTTTCTATGAAGGACAGATATGATTTTGCTGCCATTGAGAGCAAGTGGCAGAAAATATGGGAAGATGAGGAAGCATTCAAAACAGAAATGGATGGGGACAAGGAGAAATACTATGTGCTTGAAATGTTCCCGTATCCTTCAGGAAAGCTTCACATGGGCCATGTAAGGAATTACTCGATAGGCGACGTTATTGCCAGATTCAAGAAGATGGACGGCTTCAATGTGCTGCATCCTATGGGCTGGGACAGCTTCGGTCTGCCTGCGGAGAATGCTGCTATCAAAAACGGCATCCATCCTTTCACATGGACGAACGAGAACATGACCGACATGCGCGGTCAGCTCAAATCTCTCGGCTTCAGCTATGACTGGGACAGAGAGGTAGCCACATGCAAGCCTGATTATTACAGAGGGATGCAGTGGATATTCATCCAGTTCTACAAAAAGGGACTGGCATACAAAAAGGACAATCCGGTCAACTGGTGCCCGAGCTGCCAGACTGTGCTTGCCAATGAGCAGGTTGTGGACGGCTGCTGCGAGCGCTGCCATACTCCTGTTACAAAGAAGCATCTGAGCCAGTGGTATCTCAAGATAACTGATTATGCTGACAGGCTGCTCAACAATCTCGAGGAGCTGCCGGGATGGCCTGACAAGGTCAAGGCGATGCAAAAGAACTGGATCGGACGTTCAGAGGGTGCTGAGGTCACATTCAAGATTGATGGTTTTGAAAAGGAGCTCGTAGTATATACCACACGTCCTGACACTCTCTTCGGCGTCACATACATGGTAATGTCTCCTGAGCATCCTTATGTCAAGGAGCTGACTGAGGGCACGGAGTATGAGGCTGCTGTGAACGCTTATGTTGAGGAGAGCGCTCACAAATCCGAGCTCGAGAGGACTTCGCTGACAAAGGAAAAGACCGGTGAATTCATCGGTCACTATGCGATCAACCCTGTAAACGGCAAAAAAGTGCCTATATATATTTCCGACTATGTCATGATGGATTACGGAACAGGCGCGATCATGGCTGTACCTGCTCACGACCAGAGAGACTTTGAGTTCGCGAAAAAATTCGGACTCGACATCATTCCTGTTGTAGACGTAGAGGGCGTCGATCTTGAGAACCTCACTGAGGCTGCAGCCGCAGAGGGAACCATGATCAATTCCGGCGACTATACGGGCATGAACAACAAGGAGGCCATCAAAAAGATCACCGAAGATCTGGACGCCAGGGGTCTCGGTCACAAGACAGTCAATTACAAGCTCAGAGACTGGCTCATCAGCAGACAGAGATACTGGGGAACACCAATCCCTATGGTCTGGTGCGAGAAATGCGGATGGGTGCCTGAAAAAGAAGAGAATCTGCCTGTTCTCCTTCCTACAGACGTTGAGTTCACAGGCAAGGGCGATTCTCCTCTGACCACATCAAAGACATTCCGTCAGTGCAGATGCCCTAAGTGCGGAGGCGATGCCGAGAGAGAGATCGATACCATGGATACCTTCCTCGATTCCTCATGGTATTTCTTAAGATACACCGACGCCAGGAACGAAAACGAGGCATTCAGCAAGGAAAAGGCCGATTACTGGATGAACGTCGATCAGTACATCGGCGGTGTTGAGCACGCTATACTGCACCTGATGTACGCGAGATTCTTCCAGATGGTCCTGCATGACCTCGGACTGACAGATGCTGAGGAGCCGTTCAAAAACCTGCTGACACAGGGTATGGTCATCAAGGGCTATACAGACAATGAAGGCAATTACATCAAGGCCAAGATGAGCAAGTCCCTCGGCAACGTGGTAAGCCCTGCGGAGATACAGGAAAAATATGGTTCG
>JAFRGH010000066.1 GCA_017433945.1 Mogibacterium sp.
ATCCTGCATCTCATATACAGCAGTCTTTCCGATAATCATCTCAGAGTTTATGTGCGAATGGGTATGGTTCGTGAGTCAGTGGAGACGGGATGAGTCACTGTGGACGGTTCTTTTTGACTCACAAAATATGTAATTGTTTCGCGCGGCGATAAAATTATTACATTGCGTGTCGTTTTTTCGCAATGCTATAATTTGACGGATCATAGAACTGAAATGGCAATCTGTGTTTTTCAGCTGCTGCCATATATATGAAAGGGAGTACAGGAAATGGATCTGTGTAAATCTACGCTTGGTATAGAACTGGGATCGACGCGTATCAAGGCGGTCCTCATCGACGAAAATCACCTGCCGGTCGCATCCGGTGATTTTGAATGGGAAAATCAGCTCGAGGACGGGATATGGACATACTCAATGGATGCTGTTCATAACGGTGTGCAGGCCTGCTACGCTGCTCTGCGCGAGAACGTCAGATCGGAGCTGGGAATCGAGCTTGAAACAGTCGGCGCTATCGGCGTTTCGGCTATGATGCACGGATACCTGCCTTTCGATAAGGACGGAAATCAGCTCGCTGAGTTCCGCACATGGCGTAATACCATAACCGGAGCAGCTGCCGAGGAGCTTACAGAGCTTTTCGGCTTCAATATACCGCAGAGATGGAGCATAGCTCATCTCTATCAGGCTATACTCAATCAGGAGAAACACGTTGGAGACATAGACTATCTGACAACGCTCGCGGGATATCTTCACTGGAAGATGACAGGCTGCAGAGTGATGGGCATAGGTGAAGCCTCCGGCATGTTCCCTATCGACTCGGAAGCACTCGATTATGACGAGTCCATGGTAAAAAAATTCGATGCTCTCGTATCCGCCAGAGGATTCAGCTGGCAGCTGCGCGACATTCTTCCTAAGGTCCTGACCGCAGGCGAAAAAGCCGGCTGTCTCACAGAGGAGGGTGCACGCTTCATCGACCCGAGCGGAACACTCAAAGCCGGTATCCCTGTATGTCCGTGCGAGGGTGACGCGGGAACAGGCATGGCAGCGACAAACTCGGTCCGTGTACGTACCGGAAATGTGTCTGCCGGAACATCGGATTTCGCTATGATCGTTACCGATAAGAACCTCGGAGTGCACAGAGAGATCGACATGGTCACGACACCTGACGGACTGCCTGTCGCTATGGTGCACTGCAACAACTGCACATCCGACATCAACGCGTGGATGGGACTTCTCGAAGAATTCGCGGATACTATGGGCTTCAGCGTTGACAGAAGCGAGCTCTATGTAAGGATGTTCCAAAAAGCCCTCGAGGGCGATCCTGACTGCGGAGGACTGCTCAGCTTCAATTATTTTTCGGGTGAAGGCGTAACGGATCTCGATGCCGGCAGACCTCTCTTCGCAAGGTTCCCGGACGCTAACTTCAATCTCGCTAATTTTATGAGAACTCATATACTGTCCGCGCTGGCAACACTCAAGATAGGACTGGACATACTGACGCAGACAGAATGTGTGGAGGTAGACAAGCTCTACGGTCACGGCGGCTTTTTCAAGACTCCTGTTGTCGGTCAGAGGATGCTTTCGGCCGCAGCCGGCTCCCCTGTTTCCGTAATGGAGACTGCAGGTGAAGGCGGCCCTTACGGAATGGCTCTCCTCGCAGCGTATATGCTGAACAGAGAGGACGGAGAAACGCTCCCTGACTATCTGGATAATAAGGTGTTTGCCGATGCCTCGGTCAATACAGTAATGGCAGAAGAGTCTGATATAGCCGGATTCAATATATTCCTGACCAGATACAAAAAGGCTCTGCCTGTGGAGAGAGCAGCTGTTACAGCTATCTGACGCAAGATGTCTGGTACGAGCTGTCTGACACACTATTACAATACGCAAAACAAACGCACTGTCTATATGACGCAGCCGTATGAATACAGTGCGGCAGCGGCATTTCAGCAGAAAAAGGAGAATACAAAATGCTCGAAGAACTCAAAAAAACAGTATGTGAAGCCAATTTCAGGCTTCCCGAATACGGTCTCGTCACCTTTACATGGGGCAATGTCTCAGGCATAGACCGAGAGACCGGTCTCGTCGTCATCAAACCGTCAGGAGTCCCGTATGACGGCATGTCGCCCGAGGACATGGTAGTCGTGGATTTAGACGGCAAGGTCGTTGAGGGTAAGTGGAAGCCGTCAAGCGACACCCCGACTCATGTGGAGCTGTATAAGGCGTTTCCCGAATGCGGCGGCATCGTTCACACACATTCACGCTGGGCAACGAGCTTCGCGCAGGCAGGCATGGCGATCCCGGCAATGGGCACTACCCACGCTGACTATTTTTACGGAGATATTCCGTGCACACGCCCTATGACAGAGGATGAGATATCAGGAGAATACGAAAAGGAGACCGGCAAGGTCATAATCGAAGCCTTTGAGGGCAAAGATCCGGCAGCAGTACCGGGAGTCCTGACGTATTCGCACGGCCCTTTCGCATGGGGAACAGATCCTATGAACGCGGTACACAACGCTGTAGTGATGGAAGAGGTCGCGTTCATGGATTATCACGCACTGATGCTCAATCCTGAGCACAGGGATATACAGCAGGCCCTGCTCGACAAGCACTATCTCAGAAAGCACGGCAGCAATGCCTATTACGGTCAGGATAAATAAATGTCGCAGATAATCGAAGTAAGCAGCACAGTCCTACCCGTAGTACTGATGCTGGGGATAGGTATCATCTGCCGCAGAAACAGCATCATATCACGCGAAGGCATTCAGTCGCTCAAGAATGTCGCGGTAAACATAGCTCTTCCGGCAGTTCTGCTGAACGCGTTCGCGACGACGCAGTATACCTTGATGGATATAATCATCCCTCTGCTGATGTTCGCCGTATGCTTTGCCGCATGGTTCCTGGGCCGGATCTCCGGCCGCCTGCTGCGTATGCCATCACGCTTCGTTCCCTTCCTTACAACTGGATTTGAGGCCGGCATGCTCGGATATGCTCTATTCACCATGCTTTACGGTGCTGACAGGGTGGTGGAATTCGCCAGAATAGACCTCGGACAGGTGCTCTTCGTATTTACGCTTTACAAGATACTGCTTGCGATGGACAGCGGGAGCAGCGGGCAAAGCAATGACAATCCCGGGATCAGGGAGCTTGCGGGAGACATGCTGAGGTCTCCAATCATAGTCGCCATCGCAGCCGGAGTACTGATCGGAGCGACAGGACTGTATCAGGCTATGACAGCTTCCGGCATAAGCGCTGTATTCGATTCATGCACGAGCTTTGTATCCGCGCCTACCAGCGCGATCATACTGCTGTCCATAGGCTATGATCTGGTGCTTGATGATATCCCGTGGGCAGAAACTGTAAAGGTATGTCTGCTCAGACTTGTGATCATGTTAATACTGAGAACGGCTCTCGCAGGACTGCTCGGTATGCTCTGGCCTCAGTCAGGTCTGACAGACGCAGTCAATCTGATGTTCATACTGCCTCCGCCTTTCGTACTGCCTGTCTTCGCAGACGACGAGGATCAGCGCTCTTATGTGTCGTCAGCTCTGTCTCTGTCAACGCTTATCGCTATTATAGGCTTTGTGGTCATGGCGGTCATATAACAAATATCATAACTGACGGATTTCCCGTCATACAGAGTCATACAGAAAGCCCCGGATGCGCATCCAGGGCTTTTTGGTGCATTCAGTGCGTTCAGTTCATCCGCCGCATCGGGCAGGTCTGACACTTATCGCGCATTTGCGGTTCATTATTTTGTAAGCTTGCTGAATATCTTCAGCTCCTTTGCTCTGATCCTGATCTCTCTCGGGAGCGCGTACGGCAGGATAGCCTTGAGCTTGCCGTTCTCCGCCGAGTACATCCTCGATGCGAGAGGATGATCCCTCTCGAGTCTTATCGCGTCAAATTCGCACTTTGTGGTGCAGAGTCCGCAGCCTATGCATCTGTTCACATCGACAGTTGTAGCGCCGCACTTGAGGCATCTGTTAGCCTCAGCCCTGATTTGGACCTCTGTCAGAGGCTCTCTCAGATCCTCCCATGTCTTAGTCGGATCTCCGTCTCTGTGACCCGGCTTCTGTCTTGGCATATTGTCGTAGCGCTCTACGAATATGTCGTCTCTGTCGAGCTCGATTATCTCTCTGAGGTCTCTTCCGACCGTCAGCCTGTTCGCACCCTGATCCTTGTGAACGTATCTGTGAAGCGAATCAGCGATGACTCTGCCTGCTCCGATAGCATCTATCGCGAATTTTTGGCCTGTCACTATGTCTCCGCCTGCAAAAATATCCTCTTCGGCAGTCTGCAGCGTGACGGTATCGGCGATAATAGTTCCGTTAGGATTGAACTCGACCTTTGTTCCGTCGAGCATGCCTTTGAGATCGGCCTTCTGGCCTGTGCAGTAGAGCACTCTGCTGCAGTCGACTTCGATAGTCTCGCTGTCATCGAACTTCGGATCGAATCTGCCCTCCTCATTCTTAACAGACAGGCATTTATGGAATTTAATGCCGCAGACCTTGCCGTTCTTTGTCTTGATCTCTGCAGGGCCCCAGCCTCCGTTTACGCTGATACCCTCCTCTTCGCACTCGGATCTGTCCTCTTCTCCCATCGGGAGCTCGTCATATCCTTCGAGAGCGTACATCATCACGCTCTCAGCGCCTGATCTCAGCGCAGTCCTTGCGACGTCCGCTCCGATATTTCCGCCGCCGATCACTATGACGTTGCCGCTGAGCTTGCCTGCCTTTGGCAGCTTGCCCTTCATCAGAGCTACCTCATCCTCGTTGATTATGCGCATAAAGTCAATACCGCTCATGACACCCTTGGCATCGGCGCCCGGAACATCGAGCTTACCGCCGCTCTGAAGACCTGTCGCAACATAGAACGCAGCATAGCCTTCATCTCTGAGCTGCTGTATAGTCACATCCTTACCGACCTCACAGCCGCATCTGAACTCGACACCCATTTCCTTCATGACGTCTATTTCGGCATCGACTACGTCCTTTTGCAGCCTGAATGTAGGGATTCCGTATCTCAGCATACCGCCGAGAGCCTGCTGCTTTTCAAATACTGTAACAGGATAGCCTCTCTTGCGCAGATAATATGCAGCGGAGAGTCCTCCCGGACCTGCTCCGATGATGGCGATCTTGTACTCGTCACCCCAGAATCCGCCGATTTCCTTGCCGCACTCAGGCACGAATCTTCCCTCGGCCTTGAGCTCCTGTGCTGCTATGAATTTTTTGATCTCATCGATGGCTACAGGCGGGTCGAGAGTCCCTCTTGTGCATCTGTCCTCGCAGCGTCTGTTGCAGACAGCTCCGCATACTGCAGGCAGAGGGTTGTCCTGCTTGATCAGCTCGAGAGCCTCTCTGTACCTGCCCTGATCCGCCATGTTGATATATCCCTGTACCGACAGGTTTGCAGGACATGCAGCCTTGCAAGGCGATGTGCCTGTCTCATAGCAATTGATCTTGGCATCCTCTCTGTAGTTCTTGTTCCATTTTTCAGGACCCCACTTGGTCTCGTTCGGAAGCTCTGTCAGAGGATACTCGACAGCTTTTCCGTCTTTCCTGCAGAGCTTCTGTCCGAGCTTCGCAGCGCCTACCGGGCAGATCTCAACGCATTTGCCGCAGGCTACGCATTTGTTGTGATCAACATGAGCGCGATATGCCGAAGCGGACATATTAGGTGTGTTGAAGAGCTGCGAAGTCTTGATAGCGTTGCAGATCGTTGCCGAACAATTGCAGATGCCTACGATCTTGTCCTCTCCGTCGAGGTTTGTGATCTGGTGGACATAGCCTGCTTTCTCTGCCTTGAGCAGCACCTCCATGACCTCGTCATATGTCGCGTAACGTACATCCTTTTTGG
>JAFRGH010000067.1 GCA_017433945.1 Mogibacterium sp.
AGTAAAAATTAGAATAATATGAAAGAAACGAAGATTGAACAAATAGTATTTGAACACGTAAATGACTTTGATCCTGAGCACGTATTTGAATGCGGGCAGTGCTTCAGATGGGTACCTGCTCAGGATGGACACGGAGAGGTCAGCAGCAACGGCAGCGCAGATTATATCGGCGCTGCCGGTCCTTATGCGGCGAGGATATCGTACTGCGTCGGCTCAGACGGCAGCAGCTCGGACAGAAGCTCAGACATAATAAAAGAAAAGAACGGCATTTCGGCTGGTGAAGCTGATACAGAGATGAGCACATCCGGCAATAGTGGTGATCGTGAAGGAACTCTTGCAATAGAGGCAACGGGAGGTGACGAGAATTTTTGGCGTCAGTATTTCGATTTGGATACGGATTATTCGGCTATAAAACAGACTCTTATAGCAAATGACCCGGCCATCGAGCCGGCGACCGGGTACGGCCGCGGCATCAGGATACTGAACCAGGATCTTTTCGAGACCATCATTTCATTTATCATTTCCCAGAACAACAATATACCTCGCATCCGCAAAAACATCGAGTCGCTCTGCACAGAATACGGAGAATATACAGGAGAAGCCTTCGGCAGGGAATGGTACGCTTTCCCGACGCCTGAGGCGCTTGCTGCCGCGGACGTTGATGATCTCATGGCGCTGAAGCTCGGCTACCGCGCGCCGTACATCAAGGCGACGGCAAAGGCATTTCTCGAGGGGAAATGCCCTGCGTGCCGCGAGGACGTACTGGCATACCACGGTGTCGGACCTAAGGTCGCCAACTGCATCATGCTCTTCGGTCTGCATGATACAGCAGCTTTTCCTATAGATACATGGGTCAGACATATCATGAATGACATGTACGGATTTGATGAAAAAGACATGAAGGGAATGCAGCAGTTCGCGGCTGATAAATTCGGTGAACTCGCCGGCTACGCGCAGCAGTACCTCTTTTACTACTATCGGGATAAAAAACTGTGAGCTGATGAGTCAATGGGGACGGTTCCTTTTGACTCATTTTGTGGAGATTTTTTCACATTTTTGATGTTGACAATCCGTCTGCATGTGAGTAGAATAGTGAAGGTGGTTGGCACTCGGGTACAAAGAGTGCTAACAAAATAATGAAAGCGGAACTCAGCCGCAAAACCAGTAACAATAGTCAATAATAGTAATAGGAGGCAACAAAATGAGTATCGGAATCAAACCGCTCGGAGCAAGAGTTGTTATAAAGAAGATGGATGCAGAGGAAAAGACCGAGGCAGGTCTGCTGCTGTCGGGCAGCGCCAAGGAAAAGCCGCAGCAGGCTGAAGTCCTGGCAGTAGGTCCGGGAACAAAGGATGAGCCGATGGAGCTCAAGGTAGGAGATATCGTAATCTTCAGCAGATACGGCGGAAACGACCTCAAGTACAGAGGAGAGGAATACACCATCATCAATCAGAAAGACATTCTCGCGACAGTAGAATAATCGCGGCTTCGATAATACAGGAGGCAAAGAAATGGCTACGGAACTATATTACGGCGAGGATTCAAGAAGCAAGCTGCGTGCCGGAGTAGACAAGCTCGCAGACAC
>JAFRGH010000068.1 GCA_017433945.1 Mogibacterium sp.
CCTTACAGTTTTTCCCCGGGAGGATAAGCGATGTTCAGAAAATTCAAAGACAGTCCCTATTTTAAGGCGGCGATAGTGTTCGTCCTCGGCGGAGCCATACTGATCATGTTCAGCAACTGGGTCAGCAACACACAATTCTCCGTCGGATTTGAGACCTTGCAGGATACGATGATTCCGGTATACATCGGAGGGGTATTTGCCTTTATACTGTGTCCTGTCTACAATGCCTGTGTAAAATGGTGCTATAACCAGATGCTTGCCGGAGCGAAGCGCAAGGGCTTTTCGATCGGAGCCATGATAGTTCACGATGAGGGCGATCTTGTGGTGGACAAGGAGGAAAAGCGCAGGATACTCGTCGCCGCAAGGGCCGCGGCTACACTGGTATGCGTTATCATCGTAGTCGGACTCGTGGGACTTTTCATTTACTTTGTCGTTCCTCAGGTGGTGGCAAGTGCCGTGAACCTCGTCAACACCATGCCGTACAGGCTGTCTGTACTGTCAAAATGGTGCAAGGTCCATCTGGCTCATTTTCCTATGGTAGCGCTATGGGTAGATAATGTGGCAACCGCAGGGGACAACGAGATACTGAACTGGATCCAGGAGCACATACTGTCCGGCAATGCGGTCAGCATCGCGACGATGGTATCAAACGGAGTGATGGCGGCAGTAGGCTATGTCGTTGACGCCTTTATCGGTCTTCTGATAATGGTCTATCTCCTCAACTATAAGGAGAGACTCTTTGCCATAATGCGCAAGATCGTCAACGCGACATGCGGACAAAAGAGAAAGGCGAGCCTGTACGAATTTGCCAGCGTCGTAAATGAGACCTTTATAGGCTTCATAGTCGGCAGGATAATCGACTCGTTTATCATAGGAGTGCTGACATTTATAGTCCTCAAGATATGCGGGATATCCTTCGCGCTGATGATCAGCGTAATTGTCGGCATAACGAACGTAATACCGTTTTTCGGACCGTTCATAGGCGCGGTCCCGTCGTTTCTCATACTGATGCTCGAACAGCCTATCGAGGCTTTGTATTTCATAATAATCATCGTGGTCATCCAGCAGATCGACGGAAATGTTATCGGACCTAAGATCGTCGGAAACGCGATCGGAATCAGCAGCTTCTGGGTGCTGATCGCCGTGCTTATCGGCGGAGGTCTGTTCGGTTTCACCGGAATGGCTCTGAGCGTGCCGGTATTTGCTGTGTTCTACAGATATGCGGACAAGTGTATCATGGCGAGCCTTAAGCACAAGGAAAAGGATACGCATACATCGTACTATTTCAGCCTTGAACCGTATGGCCTTGAGGATGACGAGGTAGACCTGGAGCCGGAAAAGAAAAAGCAGTCTTCGGTATTCACCAGATTGCGCAAGAAAGGCAAAAAAGATTTTGCCCATCACAGATTCGCCTATGATCACAGGGACGGCGAAGAGGGAGAATATCATGACAGATCGCTGGTGCAGAGGGACTCTGAGGAAGAGTAGAAAGATACAGTGGCAGATATAATGACAGATAAAAAAACGAAAGAGACAAGGGAAAATATAAGTGATAATAAAACGGGCCGGGATCGCGTAAAGGCAGCCGCAGCGCGGATCGCTGACAGTATACCGGAGGACAGATGCCTCAAAGACGAGCCTATGTCAAAGCATACATCGTTCAGGATCGGCGGACCTGCAGCCTTATTCGTGCAGGTGTTCACTGAGGATGAGCTGGCGGCAGTGCTGCAGGCATGCGCGACGGAAAACGCTGAACACATTATTGTCGGCAATGGGACCAATTTTTTGGTTGCGGACGAAGGATATCCGGGGATCATGATACATCTTGCGGGCGATTTTGAGACAGTGGAGGAGACGGATGACGCGTGCTGCGTGAGAGCGGGAGCGGCGAAGCTGCTCTCGGGCATTAGCGCTTTTCTGACAGAGAGAGGACTTGCGGGCTTCGAATTTGCAAGCGGCATACCGGGAAGTCTCGGCGGAGCTGTATTCATGAATGCGGGCGCATATGGCGGAGAAATAGGCGATTTAGTCGAATCTGTGCGGCTTATGAAGGGCGACGGAAGCAGCATAACAGAGCTTCCCGGCTCAGAAATGGGCTTCGCATACAGACACAGCAGCGTCGAAGACAGCGGCATGATAGTGCTTTCGGCAGTTCTGAGGCTGATACCCGATGCGCCGGATGCCATAGCAGCAAGAGTGGCCGAGCTGCAGGCGAAGAGAAACGCGAAGCAGCCGGTGAACTACCCGAGCGCGGGAAGCACCTTCAAGAGGCCGGCGAACGGATTCGCTGCGGCTCTGATTGATGAAGCAGGACTCAAGGGCTACAGGGTCGGAGGCGCAATGGTATCCGAAAAGCATGCCGGCTTTGTGATCAATGCTGGCGGCGCGACTGCAGAGGACGTGCTGGCTGTAATGAGGCACGTACGCGATAAGGTAATGCAAAAATCTGGCATTGAGCTCGAACCGGAGGTACGGCTCATAAACTGCAGTCTGCAGCTTAAGCCGGAAGCTTAAGAATGCAATTACAGCGGAAACATCAGTAAGCAGCCCTGGCGCGGCGCTGTGACATACAGAAAGGATCATGATATGGATCTGGAACAATTGAAAAAAAGATTCAGGCTTAAGGGTGACTACCACACTCATACGGTCTATTCGCGGATGTGGTTCTACCTGCACGGTAAAGGCCGCGTTATCGACAATGTGAGAGCGGCAGCTGAGAAAGGCCTTACAGAGCTCGGAATAACGGATCACGGTCCGTGGGATTTTTACGGCCTGGATATAAAGCGCATCCCCGAGATGCGAAGAGATATCGCGCAGGCCGTGAAGGAATTTCCGCTCGTATCGGTATTCCTGGGTGTCGAGGCAGACATAGTCGACAGCCCGAACGGCCTCGATGTTTCACCCGAGGATTTCGGCAGATTCGATTATGTGAACGCGGGATACCACTACGTGCCGCACAGCTGCATGATACGAAACTGGCTGTCATTTCACATACCGTTTCCAAAGGCTGCGAAAGAAAAGCTGCGCCGCAGGAACACTGACAGGATCGTAAAAGCGCTGACGCACAACAATATCAGGATACTGACGCATCCCGGGGACAAGGCCTTTATAGATGAGCATGAGGTCGCGAGAGTATGTGCCGAGACCGGAACGCTTGTCGAGATCAATGTGAGGCACAGACATCCGGATGCAGAGGATCTTAAGATATACGCGAGCTATGACAATCTCTTCGTAATCAGCAGTGACGCTCACAAGCCTGAGAACGTCGGCAGATATCTGAAATGTCTGGAGCTGGCCCTGGAGGCCGGTATAACACCGGATCGGATAGTGAATATAGTTGACCAATAAAATATATCAGTCGCGCTGCTGCGTGTTTGCAGCTTAATAATGCCATCAACAGGCGGCTGGAAAGGTAGTTATTGTAATAATATTATGAAAGTTGTAATTATAACAGGAATGTCCGGCGCCGGAAGGAGCAGAGCGGCAAACTGGTTCGAGGACCAGGGGTATTATTGCGTGGATAATATGCCGCCGGCTCTGATCGATACATTTCTGGATATGGCTGCTATCGAGAGCGGCAGGATAGAGCAGGTCGCATTTGTGGCGGACCTGAGGAGCGGCAGTTTTTTTGATAAGCTCTCACGTGTCATCGATGATCTGAGAAGCAGGAACGGGATAGAGCTGACGGTGCTTTATCTCGAGGCTTCGGCTGCAGAGATCGTAAGGCGCTATAACGAGGTCAGGAGAAATCATCCGCTGACCGGCGCTGAGGCGAGCCCTGAGGTCATTATGTCAGAGGCGGAACAGCTCACAGGTATACGTCATAAGGCTGACTATATTATCGATACGACCAATCTGAAAACAGCTGAGCTGAACATCGAGCTGGACAAGCTGATCTTCGGAGGCAGCGGTTCATCTAATTTTGCTGTCAATATCAGTTCCTTCGGCTTCAAATACGGTATCCCGAGCGAGGCTGACGTTATGTTCGATGTAAGGTTCATACCTAATCCGTATTATGTCAAGAGCCTAAAAAAACTGACGGGTAACAATAAAAAGGTACGGGATTTCGTATTCAGACACGAGATAGCAAGGCAGTTTGTTGACTCTGTCCATGATCTGATCGCAAGCATGGTACAGGGTTATATCCATGAAGGAAAATATCATCTGAACATAGCGTTCGGCTGCACCGGCGGTCACCACAGATCTGTCGCCGTCGCCAACGCCGTTGCCGAGCTGTTCAAAAAAGACGGTATGAGAGTCAGGGTGACTCACAGAGATATGGATCTGCAGGCGAGGAGGAAATAGCATGTCATTCTCTTCGGATGTAAAGGGATAGCTGGCCAGAATGGAGCCTGCGAAAAAATGCTGCAGGCTGGCTGAGATCGCAGGCTTCCTGCGCGTATCAAGCTCGATAAAGCTGGCGGGCGGCGGGCGCTTCGGCATAGTCGCGGCGACGGAGAACGCAGCCGTAGCAAGGCACTACAAGAAGCTGATACAGGATTATTTTAAGAACAACGTATCTCTCGGGATCGGTGATTCACAGATGCCGGGTACGAGTCAGCGGAAGCGCCGGAACAGATATTATCTGAATATTTCTCCGGATGAAAAATCCATGCATATACTGAGAGAGACCGGGATGATGCTCATACGCGAGGGCGATGACTATTTCAGCGACGGCATCTACCAGCCTATTGTCAGGTCAAAATGCTGCAAAAAATCATATATGAGGGGAATGTTCCTGAGCTGCGGAACCATGTCTGATCCTCACAAGAGCTACCATCTGGAATTTGTGGTCGATAAGGAACAGAGCGCGAACGATCTTCGCAGACTGATAGGATCGTTTGTTGATCTGTCAGCGGGCATGTCCAGACGCGGCGATGACCATATAGTATATCTGAAAAAGGCCCAGTATATAAGCGATATGCTGGGAATAATGGGCGCGGACAACGCTGTCCTCGAATTTGAGAATATAAGGATAAACAAGGGCCTGCACGGTGATGTGCAGCGCCTGATGAACTGCGATAACGCGAACGTAGACAGGACGCTGTCCGCGGCAGAGGAGCAGAGGGGATGGCTTCGCAGGATCGCCGAGGACGAACTCGGCAGAACGGCTGATGACGATGAGCTGGCGGATGTAGGCTCGGTGTTCTGGTCTGAGGGCCTGAGGCATCTCGCGCCGCAGCTCAAGGAGGTGGCTTATCTCAGGCTGTACAAGCCCGAGGCAAGCCTGGCGGAAATAGGGGAATCGCTCGACCCGCCTATCGGTAAACCGGCAGTCAGCAAGCGCTTCGCAAAGATCAAAGCTCTGGCGAACGTCAAATGAGACGCCGCTGGTGCACGGAGCGCCCATACTGCCTGCGTGCTGCTCTGCAGGCTCAGATGGTGCAAGTAAAGGAATGTATAATGGAAAAGGATCAGATTATCAAACTGAAAATAGATGATATGCTCGATGACGGCAGGGCTTTCGGAAGATATGAGGGCTGTGCTGTTTTTGTAAGCGGCGGCGCGGTTCCCGGCGATAATATCAGCGCGCGCGTAGTCAAAGCGAAGAAATCCGCAGCGGAGGCTGTGCTTGAGGATCTTATCAGCCCGTCTGCGGACAGGATAACGGCTGAGTGCCCGTATGCCGGCGAATGCGGAGGCTGCTCTATGCAGGAGCTGTCATATGAAGCCCAGAAGAGGATCAAGACAGCTCAGGTGATCTCCAAGCTGCAGAGGCTGGGCGGCATCGAGGCCCCTAAGGTAAATGAGATAATAGAAGCGGATACACTCAAATACTACCGCAATAAGGCAGTATTCGCAGTAGGACCTAACGGAGAGGTCGGCTTTAAGAGGGGCAAATCCCATCACGTTATAGATATAGATGACTGCATGCTCCAGTCAGATGCTGCGATGGTGTGCGCGGATGCTTTAAGGCAGTTTTTGCGTGAGACCGGAGTAAATTGTATAAGCCAGATGACGGTCAAGACGGCATTCGGTACGGGAGAGGTCATGGTCGTGCTGGAAAAATCGGAAGGAAAGCAGGATGCCGGATCTGTGAGCGCCCAACGGAATGGCAAAAAAAGGGGCCGCGGAAATACCAGGAACGCAGCGGGCGGCCGCGGCTCTGAGAGCGCGGAAATACCGCAGATCGAAAAGCTTGCGGAGCTTCTGGATGATGCGGTATACAGCCTGAACGCGGACGCAGAGAAGGCCGGCATACAAAGCCCGGATGCAGCTGAGCGGGAATACATTAATGACGTCAGATACAGTCTGGAATCTATCGCTGTGATCCATCAGGGCAAATGCCGTATCGTTGCAGGTACACCTACTATAACTGACATAGTTACTCGAGGAGATGGGAAAGAATTCAGATTCGAGATCGCTCCTCAGTCATTCTATCAGGTCAATCCGGAGCAGATGGTGAAGCTGTATGACAAGGCGATGGAGTACGCCTTCGGAGAGAATACAGGTTCAGAAGCTTGCGGCGAAGACGGGTACGCCGCAGGCACTCTGCTCGATCTTTACTGCGGTGTCGGAACTATAGGTATCTGGATGGCTGACAAGGCGGAAAGGGTCATAGGGATCGAATCCGTTAAACCGGCTGTAATAGACGCCAACAGAAACTCCGTAATAAACGGGCTCATCAATACAAGATATATCTGCGGCAAGGCGGAGGAGGAGCTTCCGGGTATGATGGGCCTGGCTAAACTGTATAAATGGAATGAGGTCAATGAACGGGTTGAACGGGAACCGGAGATCAGGATCGAATCGGCGGATGTGGCAGTGCTCGATCCGCCGCGTGCCGGCTGCGGCGAAGCTCTGCTCGCCGCAGTGGCGACTGCGTCGCCGGGTCGCATAGTGTATGTGTCCTGCGACCCCGGCACCCTCGCACGCGACATCAGATTTCTCGAGCAGCACGGATATGAATTCATAGAATGCACTCCCGTAGACCAGTTCCCGTGGACGACACACATCGAGACGGTTTGTTTGCTTTCCAAGGGCGAGATATCGAGTAAGAATGTCCGCATTGAGTTCCCGATGGAGGAGATGGATATGTCCGGCTTCCAGTTCGGCGCAACGTACGAGGAGATACAGAACTGGGTTCAGAAGGAATATGGTTTCAAGGTACCCACCCTCTACATTGCCCAGATCAAACGCAAATGCGGGCTGGATATCAGAGATCACTATAACATTTCGAA